>CALCTT010000031.1 GCA_937906895.1 uncultured Clostridia bacterium
TACTGTTAAACCCAAACGGGACGATGTGGGCATCGTCCCCTACAAATTAATCATCTCGATAAATTATAATTTACACAGAAAAAGCGAGGTCGTGAAACCTCGCTTATCGTATTTTATTTAATTATTTATTCTTAATCTTTTTGTGATGTCTTAATCTTGTTATAAGAATTACTCCGCCCGTTACAAGAACAAACGCAAATACCATACACGAAATAATAACATCAACAGATGCAGGCATAAACGGAACTATCAGTTCTGTTTCAGGAAGATTAAAAAGCCCGCTTCCGTCATTAGAAGCATAGGGAATTCTGATTACATTTATTGAATAGCCTCTCACATCATACAAAATCTGATTTTCCTCAAGTATCAACTCTGTCCGGACGGGTGCAACGTGTAAATCCTCACCAAGCTCATTACAAGCAGACTTAAAGTTCTCCGACATCACAAGTGCAGTAGGATTATTTACGTTTTTAAAGCCATCAATATTAATATTGATTCTTTGAGGTTTCTTTGTGCTGTTCACAAGTTTTATATAAATAACCTTTTCGTCAGTATCAACTGTTACGGAACGATAAACGCCGTCCTGCTCCTCATCATCAACAGTCAGATAATGAGTTCCCACATTATTTGCAAAAAGCATCTGCATATAATAATCAGGAGTCAAGAGCAACCTGTGAGAATCGAACCAGATAAGACTTGTATCGCTTGTCTGTGCATTAATCTTTCCAAGAGTTGTTTCATAAGAAGTCATCTGCACAAGGTCACCGTTTCTCTCAACACCTGTTAAGAATGATGCATTTTCAATTGCGGACCAGATATTATTCTTTGTAACAGTATCACCAATAGCAGTATCGACTGAATAAGCATTTACACCTATTTGCAGACCACTTCTGTCCTTTTCATCGTAAACAGCTGACTTGGAGAAAAGTTTTCCGCCTTTTACGCAATAGCTTTCGTCAACAATGACATCTCTGTAAAGCTCTTTTGCCTTTTCAACAACATCTGCACTCTGTCCGTTATTACTTGTACAGATTATAATTCTCACATCAGGATATCGTCCTTGAATTGCTCTGTAAATCTCGTCAAAATTTCTCCAGAACAAATCACCATACTCACAGTTTGCAATTGCAATATATTTTAAATCAAAGCTGTTTTTGTGTCCGTCATCTGTTCTCTTTGCACCATATACGGTTGTTTCGTCACCGTTTGCATATTCAAGAAGGTCAAGTACATTCTGAAGATACATTGTAAAACCTTCTGTACCGGGACAATACGAAATTGTGTCAAGATATGTCTGCCATTCTTCAGCAGTAAGCTTACCTTTTTCAAAAGCCTCTTTATTTTCTTCATACTCACTTACAGCAGAAGTGACAATACCACCATTTATTACAGGTATTGCATCTGCACCAATATCCTCACACAAAAGGAGATATTCATACATACCCATTGAATTTGAGTTTACCGAATAAACATTTTTATTATAATGAGTAAAACTTTGTTTTCTTGTTTCAAGGGGTCCTGTTGTATTCTTCCAGCTACCAATATTCTCGACAGTTGCTGATGAATCAAGCTCACCTGCTGAAAACCTTATAAATGAAGGTGAGAGATTATAAACAGCTCTCACAAGGTCGCTTCTTAATGTAACATATTTCCAAGTGCTGTTACCAAAACCATAGCTACTCATGGGAACAAGTGTTATATGGTCAATAAGGAATGTTCCTGTGCCTTCAAAATCAAGTTGCAAAGCACCGTCAGCCGTAACATTTGACTTGATTTCAAGTGTAATTGGCATCCATTCACTACAATGGTCAATATTGAACTGGTATTTTTCAGTATTTCCTTCTGCAGCAAGTGATGCAGTAATTGTTCCTGAATAGTCAATATTTTTGAAATATGCTGTAAACTGATAAATCTCATTTTTCTTAAATGACATATCAGGAGTGTTTGCCTTTTGAGAATTCACCTGATAAGTTTTATAGTTATACACCTCTGTATAGCCTGTGTTTTTAACTGTTCCCTTACCATTAACCGTAACCGATAGATAATTCTTATTATTTTCATTAAGTCCTTCTTCAGATAAAATGCTGTAAGTTTGAGCAGAAATATCCCAGCTTGCAACAGGATTGTTGCTGTATTCAAATGAATTGTTATTCACAAGATTTGAAACCAGACCACCGTCAATTGCATTACCCTTGTTTTCAAGAGTAAGACCATAAAGGTCACTGCTTACAGAATGTGCAATATTGTCAGCAGAGATATTAAGTGACGGAATGATTTTTTCAGTTACACTGCTTCCTGTAAGACAAACAAATGCAGAGGCAATCACCAAAACAGCCATAATTATTGATATTACTTTTTTCATTTTCCGTCACCCTCTTTAACTCAATATTATACTATTATATATTTTACCAATAAATATTTAATATGTCGAGTGTTTTTTTAAGATTTTTTGTCTGTTCAGTTGATTTTTTTTGCCACAATCTATATAATCAAAATATATTGAAAAAATAGAGGATTTTTTACTATGAAAAAGAAGGTTTATACTATTGCGAACGCCCATCTTGACACTATATGGAGTTGGGATTTTGAAACAACAGTCCAAAAATACATATACAACACTCTTAACGAAAATTTCCAGCGTTTTGAGAAATATCCTAAATACAAATTCAATTTTGAGGGTTCATATCGTTATGAGTTAATGAAAGAATATTACCCTGAAATGTGGGAAAAGATGAAATCCTATATTGCACAAGGTAAATGGAATGTCTGCGGAAGTGCATTTGAAAACGGTGATGTGAATGTTCCGTCACCTGAAGCACTATTCAGAAATATTCTTTTAGGTAATGAATATTTTGACAAAAACTTTGGCAAACGCAGTTGTGATATTTTCCTGCCTGACTGCTTCGGTTTTGGCTATGCTCTGCCGTCAATTATGCACCACGCAAATCTCAAGGGCTTCACAACACAAAAGCTTACCTGGGGTTCTGCATACGGAATACCATTCGACCTTGGTAAATGGTACGGTGTTGACGGAAATTTCGTTTATGCAAACACAAATCCCGGTTCTTATGACAAATCTCTCACCAAAGTAAGAGATAATGAAAATGTTGTAAAAAAACTTAATGAGAATGACCAATACGGACTTGATATGACCGCAATTTTTCACGGAGTCGGTGACCGTGGCGGTGCACCAAAAGAGCCATCGGTTAAAACTGTTTGTGATGAAATCGCAAAGAACGATACAAGTGATGTCGAAGTTTTGTCTGCTCCTGCCGACCAGATTTTCCGTGATATTGACGCCTTACCTGAAGATGTAAAGCAAAAACTCCCCGTATGGAACAACGAGCTTGTTATGACGAATCACGCTGTTGGCGGTTACACATCCCGTGCTATCGGTAAACGTTGGAACAGACGGAATGAAGAAATAGCAGATATGACGGAACGTGCTTGTGTTACTGCTATGGTGACAAACGGATATAAATATCCGCAAGAACCACTTACAAAAGCATGGAAACGAGTTATTGCTCATCAGTTCCACGATGATTTACCGGGAACATCAGTTCAGCGTGCATACAGAAGAAGCTGGAACGACTATGCAATGTCACTTAATCAGTTCACTATTGAATACGAAGGTGCTGTGAAATCAATTGCTTCAAAAATTGACACCTCCTTTGTAAAAGGTACTGCAGTAATAGTCAACAACCCTATGGAATATGAAAGAACAGGAGTTTTAACAGTTAAAATTCCTGCAAAATCCTGTGGTAAAAACATAACTGTTCTCGACAGTGACGGGAAAGAATATGCAGCACAGATTAACAGTGTTAAAAATGGTGTTGCAACAATTCTTATGAGTGTTACTGTTCCGCCAATGGGCTATAAAGCATTTGATATAAGAAACAGAAAATGTCAGGTTAAATCAAAACTTTTTGCATCAATAGGGATGCTTGAAAATGAGAAATACAGAGTAGGCCTTAACAGTAACGGTGATATTTCTTCAATTTTCGATAAAGAACTAAAAAAAGAAATTTTAAGCAAGCCAATCATAACAGGAATTTTTGATTATAACGGAAGTAAAGATTGGCCTGCTTGGGAATTGAATTTCAATGAGCTTAACCGTGAACCGCAAAACACGACCAAAATCAAAACAATTAAAATTATTGAAAACGGACCGTGCAGAGTAGCACTCGAAATTGTAAAGACCTTTGGTGACAGCACATTTACTTCAATTGTAGCCCTTAGCCGTGGTGGCAAAATTGTTGAAGTTTATACAGAAGCTGAATGGCTTAGTAAACGTCATCTTGCAAAAGAAGTTTTCTCATTTACTGCTGAAAGTCCTGTTGCAACTTATGATTTAGGTCTTGGTGCAATTAAGCGTGGCAATATGAACGACAAGCTTTTTGAAGTTCCTGCACAAAAATGGGCTGATATTACAGATAAAGATGAAAAATTTGGTGTTTCGGTAATCAGTGAATGTAAATACGGTTGGGATAAATTTGACAATAATACTCTCCGTCTTACACTTATGCACACACCATACAAAAATTACAAGGTTGACAGTATGCAGTCAATGATGGAATTAGGTCTTAACAGATATTCTTATGCTGTTTATTCTCACGATGGTACAGTAGCTCATGATACACAAATAGAAGCGCGAAACTTTATAATGCCTATGGCATCATTTGTAGTTTCAAAACACGGTGGAGAATACAGCGAATATTCATTTGGCTCACTTTCAGGGAATGCAATTCTCCGTGCAATGAAAAAGGCTGAAAACAGTGATGAAATCGTTGTTCGTATAGGTGAAAGCGAAAAGAAAACACAGAAAAATATTTCCCTTTCTCTAAATTGTGAAATCCTTTCTGCAAGAGAAATCTATGCATCAGAAGAACACATTTCAGATGTAAAACTCACTGACGGTAAGCTTGTATTCGACTTAAAGCCTTATGAAATCAAGTCATTTGCAATTAAGGTCAAGAGTGCAGATGCTGAAAATTATACTTATACAAGTATCCCACTTATCGGAAATATTGTTCCATTCTCAACAAATACAAAACCAACAAGCGCATTACCTGTTATAAACAAGTCAATTCCAAAGGAGATTACTCCTAATGTTGTTTCTTCCGGTGGTGTTGATTTTCAGATTTCCGAAAAAGCTATGCTTTGTGGGGGCCAGAGTCTTACGCTCCCTACAATCACAAAGAAAGTACATCTTCTTATCGCCTCTCTTAATGGTGATAAGTTTGTTAAATTCAACGATTACGCATACAAAATCAATGACATTGAAGAGTATTATGCAGGTTGGGATTTATACGATTTCAAGGAAGTTGCACACACAAAGCAAGGTAAATTAGGTTATGAGTTTACCCATTCACATACTGAAAACGGCGATGCACAATGCAAGCAGTTATTCTTCTGGCACGTTGAGGTTAATACAGAAAACATCGATGCACTCAATCTTCCTGTCGATAAGAATATTTTAATTCTTTCTGCAGTTGCTGACACAGAAAATGAATTCTGTGAACTTTCTTGTGAGCTTTATGACAAAATCGAAGGTCGTGTGTTCGACTACAAAGAAAATCTTAAAGAAAAAATCACATATTTAAACTGCAAAAACTCATATTTGCTCAACGACAAAGGAGGAGCAATCAAACACAGAAATAAGGGAAGGAGAAAATAATAATGGCTGATAACAAAGGCGACATCCGTTATGTGGGTGTCAAGGAAACATTTGCCTATGGTATTGCAAACGCAGGTCAATGCTTTGGTTACAATATTATTGCAGGTAGTTACCTTTCGCTTTTCTTTACAAAAGTTTTTGGTGTTCCACCTGAAGCAGTTGCAGCGATGATGCTGTTTTTAGGTCTTTGGGATACAATCAACGACCCTCTTATGGGTTCAATTATTGACAGAACAAGAACAAGATACGGTAAACTCCGTCCTTATCTTTTAGTTGTTCCTATTCCATTAGGACTTGCAACGATTATGCTCTTTGCAGGACCTACACTTCTTGGTAACAAAACAGAAGATGTTGCAAAAATAATTTATATGTTCGTAACATACTTTTTGTGGGAGCTTTTCTACACATTAGGTGATGTTCCCTTCTGGGGAATGAGTGCTGCTATCAGTCCATCACCATCTGACAGAACAAGAGTGATTTCTTCTGCAAGATTCATTTCAGGTCTTATCGGCGGACTTTCAACAACAATTCTCACAGTTCTTATGGACTTGAGTAATAATGGCTCAATCCCCCTTTCATTGTCACAGGTTTTCCTGCTTATGGCAATAGTTTCAGGTACCTTCGGTATGGCACTTTTTTCATTGGCAGGAATTTACACAAAAGAAAGAGTTGTTCAGACAGTTAAAGAACCAAGCGTTCTTGATGGATTTAAGGCTCTTATCAAGAATAAACCTTTGCTTTTAATCGTTATCGGTAATGTTCTTTCTGCAATAAGTGGTATTGGTGGCTTCTTCCAGGCATATTACTATTCTGAAGTTGTACAGATGAACTCACTTACAATCGTGATTGCACTTCCGGGAACAATTTTAGGTTTTGTAACATATCTTCTTATTCCAAAAATCAAACAGAGATTTGATAACAGACAAATCATTTTCTTGAACGGTTTTGCAAGACTTATAATGGGTACTCTCGTTTTCATTGTCGGTATGAAATGTTTTACAAACCTTTGGGTTGTTGTGCCACTCCTTATGATACAGAATCTTCTTTTCAGTTTCTTCAACACAATCAATATGGTTATTCCTACTGAAATGATTGGTGACACAATCGACTATATGGAATGGAAAACCGGTGAGCGAAATGAAGGTGTTTCATTCTCTGTACTTACATTTGTCGGTAAACTTACAGGCTCAATTTCAGGTACAATCGGTAATGCGCTTCTTCCTGTAATCGGTCTTTCATTCGTTACTGTCGGTGAACAGACAACTACAATCAAGGCTTATGATTACACAGATTTACTTATCTGGGGAATGTTCACATTAGCCCCTGCTATTTTAGGTCTTCTCCCACTTATTCCATATATCTGGTACGACCTTACAGGTGATAAACTTCACAAAGTCCGTGAAGAAATGGCTGAACGAAGAACAAATCTTTCAGCACAGGTTTCAGGAGGTGCAGAAAATGAGTAATAAATGTCCAAAATGTAACGAAAAACTCTCACCTTTTTATATGAAACAGAATTGTCCTAAGTGCAATACAAATCTTGTGTACTACGACCTTGACAAACGACTTGAGGCTGACCACATACAAGCTATGAAAGAACAAGAGGCAGTTGACGGAGTTTTAAATAATATCAATACTTCTGCTTTTGGTGGAACATTGCAGATAACTCGTTTTATCCTTATGTTCTCTCCTCTTTTATGGATGTGCCTACCCACATTCAAGACTGCCGACGACACAAATGTAACACTTATAAAAGTGATTATGGGAATTATCAATAAAAGTTTATCTCTTGACACAATCTTTGCCGATAAATCATATTTATTCCCTATTCTTACAATGATTTGTGTTATCATTTTTTCAATCCCTGTAATTATTTCAACACTTTTTTCAGTTGGTGAAAAAGCATATAAACGAATTAAGATTTTCAAATACATATATGGAATAGTGCTTTTAATTTGTCTTGCTTTGTGTTTTTGGGGTGGTTCATCCGTTTCCTTTGGTTTTATCCTTATTGTAGTTGCATTTGGTATAGTGAATACGCTACATAAGAAGATTGACGACAAACTTAATAAACAATAATTTGTCGGGGAAATTTCGTAGGGGCTGACGACCCCGGCAGCCCGTTCCAAAGCGTGTAATCAAACTACTGTCGATTTTCTTTAACTAATTAGCACCAAAGATTATTTCCACGCATAAACACACTAAAATAAACAACGGACGGAAAAACCGTCCGTTGTTTATTTTAGGTATCCTTTTTAAATTCGGCAATATCTTCAAGTCTGCAATCAAGGATTTCACAAAGTTGGTTAAGGGTATAGGAATTGATATTTCCGTTTTTGCGTAGCCTGTCCAACTGACCTGTACTGAAACCATATTTTTTTATCAATGTGTATTGAGAAATATTTTTCTCTTTCATTGTTAACCAAAGTTTATCATACACTATCAATCAAAAGCACCGCCTTTAATTCAAGTATAGAATCTTGTCCCTCTATTGACAATAGCCCGTAAACGGGCTATAATATTGTCTGAAAATGCGATTATTGTCATTTTTCAAAAAATAAGGAGGAAAATGTAATGGATAATTCTATTAAAAATGAAAGCGGAAATCAGGAGAATCAAGAAATTGTTGCTCAGGCACAAACAGAAAATACAGATACTACTGAAGCTACAGATAACATGGTTGATTCTGAAAAATCTGAGTTTTCCGCAGATATGCAGTCGGAGGAAAACACCGTTGATGACTATGTGGTAACATCAGAGGAGAAACCTTTATCTAAGAAAAAGTCCAAGGCGAAGGTTATTATTCCCATTTTGATTCTTGTTATTGCATTGATCACCGGTGCACTGTGTTTCTTTTTCTTTGGGAATTCAAATCCGAAAGTAAACGAAAGCGTGGAACAGAATTTATTTGAAGAAAATCTTGTTTCAGTTTGCAAGGATGGTAAATGGGGGTATATGAACAAGTCAGGTGAAATCGTTATTGATTATCAATTTGATAATGTCGGAAATTTCACAGAAGACGGTCTTACATATGTAGAAACAGACGAAAAATACGGTTTTATCGATAAAACCGGAAAATATATCATTAATCCTCAATATGATGATGCATATCCATTTTGTGACGGTTTTGCATGTGTAAAGCAGGGGGAAGAATACGGATATGTCAATACCCTTGGTGATGTTGCAATAGGCTTCCAATATGACTATGCATCTTCCTTTGTGAATGGTTATGCAGTCGTTGTAGTCGGAGAAAACTGGGGAATTATCGACGAGACAGGTAAATATGTCATAAATCCGCAATATGATATTTCCGAGTTTGATGTATGGTTTGCAAGTTCTTCTTTATATGCTGATAACATTGAAGATATTTTAATTCCTGCAAGTAAAGGAGAAAAATACGGTTATATTGATATAAATGGCAAAACTGTAATTGATTTTCAATTTGACGATGCATATATTTTCTCTGACGAAGGATATGCGCAGGTTACTGTCGGAGAAAAATGCGGACTAATTGACAGAGCAGGCAAATATGTAATCAACACAAAATATGATAGTCTGTATTATTGCGGAGATGATTTATATAGCTTTGCAATTGATTATAAGTACGGTTTGGTGTCGTCAGACGGAACAGAAGTAGCATCAGCTCAATTTGATGATATAAGTTCTATCGGTGACGGTTACTTTCTTGTTGAACTTGGTGAAAAGGTCGGTATGATTGATTCAACGGGAACTTATATTATAAATCCCACAAATCAATATCTTGGTGGTTACGGAAATAATCTTATGGTTGCGAAGAACAACGATAAGTACGGTTATATTAATCTTAACGGAGAAATTGCTATAGACTATCAGTTCGAGCATGCTACAGAATTTATGAATTGCGATCTTGCACAAGTTTGTCTTAACGGCAAGTACGGTTATATAAATACTAAAGGCGAATATGTTATAAATGCAATATATCATCAGGCATCTGTAATGTATGATGACGGTTTTGCCTGGGTTGTCGGTGATGATAAGAAAATGAGCATTATCGATAAGGAAGGCAATGTTATCGCAAGCGGTCTTGAAGGTGTTGACGGAACGAAAAAAGAGTTTTGCTCTGAGCCTAATTGCTTTGAGATTGCAGAAGAGGACGGAACTCTGTGTAAAAATCATTCCTTCGATTTTTATCAGGTTCTTGAGGAGCTTGGATACTCTTCATCATCCTATACAGATGTTTATGATGACGGAATGTCTTTGAAGGTAACAGTATATTATTATTCCTATCTGGAAGAGTTTGATAACGGTCTTATAGTTGCTGTTGCTGTAGCAGATTATTTTGGTGTCGATGCCGTAGCAGATTCTGTTGATGAAGAAATTAATGTTACTTATGGCAATTACAATATAAAAATAAAAGGTGATGCTTTTTCTAACGGTAGTAATTATATTCACTTTACATTTGAAGCAACCCCGATCAGAAGTGCATGATGCGCATAGTTCTGTGCTGTTTTCAGCACAGAACCGGGATACAGGTGTGGAAAACTGCATCTAACTTTTCTTATTTAATGCGGACAGACAAGGATGTCTGTCCCTACGCGTTGTTTCCTCATACCGATAAACTCCAATTGAATAAACAATTAATAAAAATAAGGGGCAAAAATTGCTCCTTTTTTATTGCATTATTTGAATTATATGGTAAAATTAAACTGTAAAATTTTTAAGAGAAGGTGCAGATAAATGAAATTACACATTTTTGATACTGCAGAACAGATTGCAGTTGCTGTTGGCAATATGATGATTGAACAGTTGAACGAAAAGCCTGACTCAGTTATGGGCTTTGCAACAGGTGCTTCTCCTGTTCCTACATATCAGTATTTAGTTAAGTGCTACAACGAAGGTAAGGTTAGTTTTAAGGATATGACCACATTTAACCTTGACGAATATTGTGACCTTCCTGTTGAGGATAAAAACAGTTACTTTACTTTTATGCACGAAAATCTTTTCAACCACATTGATGTAAATGAAGAAAACGTTAATTTCCTTAACGGTAATGCAGTTGATTCAGATGCTGAATGTAAGCGTTATGACAATCTTATTGACGAAAAGAAGATTGATGTTCAGCTTTTAGGTGTTGGAAGAAATGGTCATATTGGTTTTAACGAACCATCAGACAAGTTCACAAAGGGCTCATTCAAGGTTCAGCTTACACAGAGCACAATTGATGCAAACTCAATTTACTTTGACGAAAACCCAATGCCACACTATGCGCTCACAATGGGTACTGTTTCAATTATGAAATCAAAGAAGATTATCCTTATTGCAACTGGCGAAAGTAAAGCAGATGCGATTTACGGACTTGTTAATGGTGAAATCTCACCATCATGCCCTGCATCAGTTCTCCAGCTCCACCCTGATGTTCATATCTTTATGGATAAAGACGCAGCATCAAAATTATAATCAAAGTCAAATATTATAAGAAATCCACCCTACAGCATTTTGTAAGGTGGATATTTTATTTAAAAACCTTAGTTATAATCCCATCTTCTAAGTCTTTAATATTATAAATGTGTTCCATGGTATCGAATGTTTCTTCAAGATTATGCTGTGCACTCATCCATCCTTTACCATCAGTAAACCAAACAAAATCAAATCCTGTTATTGTTTCTGCCTCCCAAGCAAGAGCCTTGTAACTACGAGCAGTTTCATTAAGTTTACTACCGCCACCAGTATAGAAATTAGTTTCTATGCCATAAATCATACTATCAGTTTTCACAACAAAATCAAATCTTTTTTCTGTCCTTCCTTGATTGGAAATTGCAGAAAGGTCAATTCCCCATTTATTAATGATTTGACCAATCGTCGTTTCTTTAAAATAGGTAACATCCTTAATAAACCCAGCTTTTTGAATATAACTCTCAACCAAATCTTCCATAAGATGTCCACCGCGGTTTTTTCTTCCATTAGAATCAAGCCCTGTTTCAACACCTGTAACATAGTCAACTAAATTATTAATAATATGGTTTTCTAACAAATCAAACAGACCTGTTTCACGCATAAAATATACATACTCATCAATCGGCAAAACATTTCCTATATCAAAAGTATATAAACGACTACTATTTTCATCCTGACAATAAATCTCATCATTTCTCACAGCTAAAAGTATTGGAACACATTTTAATACTTCAGGATATTTTTGAATAATGTTTTTAAAATCATCTTCAACACTTTTCGACCCAATGAGAGAATTTAAAATATTCAATTCCACTTTGATATTTTCTACATTGCTATGTACTTTTTCAAAATCAATATAATACTTATAATTGGATATGCTATCACGAAAACTTGATAACCAACTATTAAAATCTCTTGCCATATTAAGTCTCCTCAATAATTATAAATTAAAAGTTCACTTATTTTTCCACGATTGTTACCATTACTGTTGATTGCTCTGTTTGCCAAAACTCGATTTATATTCATTCCACAATACAAATCATCAAAAAATGTATCATTTTCATCAGTATTCTTTGGGTCAGAATTGCTTAACATAACTTTCGCATAATTAATTGATTTTACAAATTCACTCAATCGGACTTGTTCTTCATCATTAAAATCTTCTACATTATACGAAGTGAAATCAGCAGTTTTCGTCAACGGTCTGTATGGCGGGTCAAAATATACAAAGGTTTTTTCATCAATTTTATCTTTAACAATTGAATAATCACCATCTAAAATTGTGACTTTTTTCAATAATGCTGCTACTCTTTCCAAATTATCTTTATCACAAATTTTAGGATTTTTATAAGAACCCATAGGAACATTATATAGACCTTTTTTGTTTACTCGGTACAACCCGTTAAAACAAGTTTTATTAAGATAAATAAACAAGCCTGCTCGTTTTATTGAATTGTCATTATGTGATTTTTGAATTTCCATGTTGAACTGTTCTCTTTGATGATAATAGTATTCTTTTCTTTCTTCATCATTTCTCTTTAAATGTTCCGTTTCATATTTTGATAACAAAGCAATTAACTTTCCAACATTATTCTGTATTACTCTGTAAACATTAATTAGTTGTTTGTTTGTATCACAAATAATCACTTCGTCCATTTCATAAGTATTGAGAATGTTAAATAATACTGCACCTGCTCCTACCATTGGTTCGCAATATTTTTTTATGCTTTTTCCTAATTCGCTTGGATAAAACTCTCTTATTGTCGGTAGAAGTTGTCCCTTTCCTCCTGCCCATTTAATAAACGGTTTTGCAGGTAATTTCTTTTCATAACGAAGTGTTCTGCCGTCAACAGGCTTTGCAGCATCACTTGGTATTACCCACATATTGCCAAGCATTGTTACATTGGGAATTCTGTTTTCCTGACAAAGAGTGATAACTCTTCTATGAGAAATATTCCATTTTTCTGCTGCTGTACTCGCAGTCATATAACCAATCACGAAAACACCTCCATTTATTATCAATATAATTATATTCCAAAGCTGGAATAATAGCAAGGATTTTCTTTATAATATGCACGAAAAAACAGACAGTTTATAGTGAAACTGCCTGTTTTATTTTATATGATACAAAATTAATTATTTTTTCTTTACTCTCTCCTTATCCTTCTTTAAGAACAGGAGCATTGGGATAAAGATAAGTGCTGCAATAATTGCTGCATAGAGGAACATTGATTCCGTAGGGAGAACCTTTACAGCACCGTTTGCCATATATGTAACATCTGAATTTTTTGCTGCAATATTACCAAGCGTTGGACCTATGACACTTGGTATAAAAAACAAGAAAATCATTCTAATACCTTGGAAAAGTCCAACCTTATCTTTAGGAATATTATCACGCACAGTCGCACCGAACTGAATCATAATAATAATATATCCAAGGAGTCCGGGACCTAAACCTGCAATAATACCTACAATACTCTTTGTAAATGAAAGAATTAAAAGACCTATGATAAAACAAACAACACTTGGAATAAATGACAATGATTTGCTTATCGGATAAACTCTCATAAAAAGTAAAACACCGGCAACTACGGCAATCAACGCAATTATCGTAGTGATGATTACCTCTATTGAAAGGAGATTGACACCCTCATTTGCAGGAATAACAACTGAACCTAAATATATGAAAAGGTAAGGAAAGAATACTTGATATGCACAGTTGAAAAGACAACCGGACGAAAGCATTAAATAAAGGTTGCTGTGTTTCTTGATGGTACTTGGTCTGAAACCATAAAAAAGGTCTGATAAATAACTTGTTTCTTTCTCTACTTTCTCTGCATCTTCATTTCTTTTTGGATTATCAATAAGGAAAAATCCGAGGACACCTAAAATTATTGCAATCATACCGAAAAGGACAAAGATTGCACTATATTCCATTTTCCCTAATTGAGCATTTGAAACCAAAAAGGTAATAACACCTGTTGCAACAAAGCCCATAATTGTAAATGCCGTTTCAATTATGGCAGATGTTTCAGGAGTGGAAACATCTACAATCCAAGAGTTGAAAGCCGCGTCACAGGTTGTTGAGCGTAAAAAAGCCAAGATAAGTGCAAAAGAAATAACAATTATTGCCGTAGCAGTAATAATTTCAGCAATGTCAGTAAGTCCAAAAACATTTGCCACATTATCTTTTTTTATAGCACTGAAAATCAGCATGACTATACCCCATAAGATAAAGCCAACGGAGACAAATAGTTTTCTGTTTTTCATTTTCTCACTGAGAGTGCCCATAACAAAGGTAGTAATACCCGATACCACTGCAGCTAATGAAGCAATAAGGTTAACAGCGTCTGTCAAGGTGATTGATGCACCCATTGCCCCATCCTTGAAAACAGTATTGTCAAGGAAAAGTCCCAGATACATAGACTCAACGCCACCGGCAATTGAACTGATAAACATAAAAAGAATTATCGCTGTCCAGACACGCATTGAAAGTCGTCCCTTTTTATTGCTCATAATCTCACCTCAAGTTTTTGCATTAAATATCAAAAACGCCTTTTTCAGGCGTCTTTGACTTTGTTTTTTATTTTGCGTTTTTCTTTTCTTTTTTAAGAAGTGCAATCATAGGAATAAATACGAACAACGCAACAACACCTGCATAAAGGAATATTGCTTTTGTTGGAAGCACCTCGTCAACACCTGTTGTGTTTTTTGTTGCAATATTACCAAGAGTAGGTCCGACTACCATTGGAATAAGAACAGAGAATACCATTCTGATACCTTGGAAAAGTCCTACATTATCCTGTGGAGTGTAGTCTCGTGTTGAGGCACCAAGCTGAATTGTAAGAACAAGATAGCCGATAAGCACAGGAGCAATACCTACGATAATTGTAAGAATATTTGTTGATGTTGAAAGAATGAAAAGACCTGCAACTAAAAGTGCTGAGCTTGTAAGGAAAGCAACAGACTTGCTCTTTTCTGCAGCCTTCATAAGAATTACGATACCTGCCACAATTGAAGCTACTGAAATAACTGCAGGAATGATTATTCCCGCTGAAAGGAAGTTTACATCTGCATTTGCCGGCAAAACAACGTCACCAAGGTAAACGAAGAGATATGGGAAAAATACCTGGAATGCAATATTAAAAATACAAAGTGCTGAAAGAACTAAATAAAGCCCACTATTTTCTTTAATAACACTTGGTCTGAAGCCATAAAAAAGGTCTGCCCAATAGCTTGTATTCTTCTTTTCTGCATTTTCAAATTTCTTAGGATTGTCAATAAGAAATACACCCAAAATACCAACAATCGCAACAACTGCACCCATACCAACAAAGAATGCACTATATGAAATTGTTCCACCCTGAGCAAGAGAACCGACAACCATAATCACAGCCATAGCGATAAAGCCCATAAATGTAAATGCAGTTTCAACCTTTGGACGGGATTCAGGAGTTGTAACGTCAGTTACCCAAGCGTTGAATGCAGAGTCGTTACTTGTTGAACCCATAAATGTCATAATCATATCCATAATTACAACAATCCAGGCTGTAACAGTAATAATCTTACCGGGGTCGGTAAGACCAAAAATATTTGCAACATTTTCTTTTGTAATAAATCCGAAAAGTGCTGTTACAATACCCCAGGCAATATAGCCGAATGAGATAAATGCTTTACGGTTTCTCAGTTTTTCACTGAGTGTACCCATAATAAATGTTGTTACAACAGCTGTAATTGCTGAAAGTGTAACCATAATATTGATAGCATCAGTAAGTGTAAGACTTGCACCAAATGCACCTTCATTATATACACAGTCACTTAAGAATGTATTGAAATACATATTTTCCACGTTCCAGGCAAGTGAACCCATAAACATAAAGAGAAGGATTCCTGTCCAGATACGCTTTGAAAGTTTTCCGTTATTATTACTCATTTTATGTACCTCTTATTTGAAATAGTATACTCGACATTCGTAAGGTCTTGTTACGAAAGAGTTATGTGTTACAGGATTAAGTTTGTAGTTTGAAAGCACCAATTCACCCTTTGAAAGGTCAATTCCTGCAGGAACTTCAAAATTCACACATTTTTCAGAGAATGAGCAAACCACAAGAAGCTTTTCACCATCAAGATTTCTTTCGTAAACAAAGAGTTTGTCACTATCTTTATAATACTGCTTAAAATCACCATAAATTGCAACTTCGTGTTCCTTTCGGAATTTAAGAAGCTTACGGTAATAATGAAGAATTGAATTTTCGTCAGCCTCAGCAGCAGCAACGTTGATTTCTGTATAGTTAGGATTAAGATTAAACCAAGGTTCAACTGTTGAGAAACCTGCATATTGACTATCGTCCCACTGAACAGGTGTTCTTGAGTTTTCACGAGAGCCTGCATTAGCCATTTTAAGGAATTTTTCACCTTTAATGCCCAATTTTGCGAAGGTCTTTTCGTTGTTGAATGTCATCATATCCTTAAATTCATCAATTGAGTGGAGTTCGATATTTGTCATACCGATTTCCTGACCTTGATAAATAAATGGAGTACCCTTCTGCAAATAACACATTGTTGCAAGCATCTTTGCACTTTCAACTCTGTATTTAAGACTACCGTAACGGTCAACAATTCGTGGATGGTCATGGTTTTCAAGATAAAGAGTGTGCCATGCCTTACCATTCATAGCATCATACCATTTCTGGTAACACTTCTTCATCTTTTTAAGGCTAAACGGAGTTTTAATCCAATCAGTCATAAAACAGTCTGCTTCCAGATGGTCAAAGCTGAACATTGTTTTAAGAACCTGAGTATCGTCTTCAGTTACAAAACGGAGAACCTTTTCAGGAGTGATAAGCGGACCTTCACCAACTGTAAAGCAGTCATACTTTGAGAGAACATCATCGTGGAATTCCTTGAGATATTCATAAAGATGAGGACCACAGTTGTAATGCTCCATTCCGGCTGCTACAGGAATCGGAATAGCATTTGGAAGTCCTTCTCTTTTTGAAATGTATGTAATAACGTCTTCACGGAATCCGTCAACACCCATATCAAGCCAGAATTTCATAACATTCTTAACTTCTTCTCTTACCTTTGGATTATCCATATTAAGGTCGGGCTGACCTTTTGTGAACACGTGAAGATAATACTCATCAACCTCAGGAACATATTCCCAAGCACCGCCCTCAAATGTTGAAAGCCAGTTGTTAGGTGGTTTTTTACCGTTTTTGCCCTTACCTTTTCTCCAGATATAATAATCGTGGTATGGGTTATCAACGCTCTTACAAGCTTCTTTAAACCAATAATGTTCAGTTGAGGTATGATTGACAACAAGGTCCATAAATACTTTCATTCCACGCTCATGACAACCTGCAAGCACCTTTTTAAATGTTTCCATATCACCGTATTCAGGATTAATATCCATATAATCGGCAATATCATAACCATAGTCAGCATTAGGTGACTTGAAAAGTGGTGAAAACCAGATTGCATCAATTCCAATACTCTTAACATAATCAAGTTTTTCATAAATACCCTCAAGGTCACCGATACCGTCACCGTTTGAGTCCTTAAAACTTCTTGGCCAAATCTGATAAACTACCATTTCCTTGTACCAAGTTTTTTTCATAGAATATAGCACCCCTTACATAAATGTTTTCATACAAAATAAGTATAACATAAATACATACTAAAAACAATTATTATTAACATCTTTTTACTAGTTTAACTTACAAAAAATCTTGCCACTTTTTATATATTTTGACATAAAAAAACAGGAGAAACCGTTTCGATTCCTCCTGTAATGCAGATATTATTTTACTTCATAAATACAACTCTGAAGTTCAACTTCACCTGTTACCTTATCTTCATAAGAAACTGACATTGACCATGTTGCATTACCGATTTCCTGTTCAAAAATCAATGTAACTTTAGAGTGTGTATAGTCATTTCCTTTATAATACTCTGCAATATTGATTTTTGCAGGTTTGCCAAAAGCCTTTACATAATCGTTGTATGATGATAAATTTGATGTTCCGGCTTTACCATCAATTGTAAATTCAGCCCATGTCTGTTCTGTGATTGTCTTGAGAATGCCGATTTCAGTAATAACGCAATCACCAAGAGCCATGCTTGTTGAAGACTTATTTGTAACTACAAGTTTTGTTGTTTTACCTGCGCTATTTTTAAGGATAACACTTGTTTCACTACCTGCTTCAGCAGCTGTATTCATATCCTTCTTACTGATAACAGTCCAGCCATTTGCAGCAAAATCCTTAAGAAGAGTTTCATTAAGAACAAATTCCGTACCTTCAGTATTTATTTTCGCAGGAAGAGTATTGCCAGATGAATTTTTGATTTCATATCTTTTTGCAATAAATGTAACACCTGATGACTTTGAAGTATTAGGGTCAGCACTCTTTAAATTGTAATTGTCAAAACCAACAATCTTGAAAAGTGCTGCAGGCTCTGTAAGATTCGGATTTTCAAAAGGTGCTGCAGTTGTTGTTTCCGGTCTTGGCTTTTTGTTTGTTGTGTCCTCTTCACCGCCTGTTGTCTGCTCATCAACCTGACTTTCAGTTGATGTATCAACATCATTGTTAGGCTTGTCATTATTACAAGCAGCAAATGAGAATAAAAGAGTGAGAACTAAAAATATTGCTAAAAACTTTTTCATAATAGAATCTCCTTATGTATATAAATAACTTATTTATTATATCACACTTATTAAATCAATACAAGTATAAATTAATTAAGAACAGCCTCAATCATATAGTGGTCAGAAACATTAGTTTTTGAACCTGTTTCAGTCACCACTTCGTAATTTTTAACTGAAAATTTATCATTTACGAAAATAAAATCAATTGGTCTGCCAACGGTGTCATTTGTCCAACTGTTATATGTAAGCATATTATCGCCACCATCAACTGTTGTATTGACATTCAAAAATCCTTTATCTTCAAGAGCTTTACACGCTTCTTCATCACTGTACTGATTAAAATCACCTGTTACAACAACAGGAATTTCACCATACTTTGAAACAATCTCATCTGTTCTTTCTGAAATGAGTGTTCCACCTAAAGTTCGTGCCTCAGCACTTGTGTTATCAAGATGTGTATTGAAATGAGCAAAAAGTTCACCTGTTGATTTGTTTTTCAGAACTAAATACGAACAAATTCTGTAACATCCTGCTCCCTGAAATTTTGATTCCACATCAGGTGTTTCTGAAATCCAGAAAGTGTTCTTCTCCACAACCTCGAACTTATCCTTAAGATAAAAAATGCCATTCATTTCTGATTTTTTCTCATTTTCGTCACCGCCACGGAGAACTCCGTAGTAATCATACTGTGGCAGATATTCACGAAGTTTTTCTAACCAATCATTATTTAGCTCCTGAACACCTAACACATCAGGAAGTCTGTCATTAATCTGTTGTGCAAAAAGCTTAACTCTTCTTGCACTATGAGTACCTTCAAGAACATTTCCCCAAGGTGCCGCAGTATTATACGATGCAACTATGAGATTTTCATTGTCCTTTATTCTTTCGTCAGCAGATTTCACCTGAACATTACCTCCGAATGCAAATACTAAAAATCCTGTTATTAAAACAGCAATGATTAAAACAACAGCGATAATCTTTTTCATAAAAATCACCCTTACGCAGTCTGTTATAAATAATTTATCATAAAAAATCTCTTTGGTCAATTCTGTATTGTAAAATTCAATACAATGTGATAATATAATATTCGGTATATTATCATCAAATTGAAATAAAGGTGAATGATGTGAATATTGTTATTGTAGGTGACGGCAAGGTTGGTGCAACTCTTGTTGAACATCTTTCAGGTGAAGGTCATAATGTTGTCGTTATTGACCGCGACCCTAAGGTTATTGAACAGATGGTAAACTCTTTTGATGTTATGGGAATTTGCGGAAATGGTGCAAACTGTGAAATCCAGTTGGAAGCAGGTGTTGATTCTTCTGACCTCTTTATTGCTGCAACATCATCAGACGAGCTTAATATTTTAAGTTGTCTTATGGCTAAAAAAGCAGGTGCTTCTCATACAATCGCAAGAGTGAGAAATCCCGATTATCTTAATCAACTTCCATTCTTTAAAGATGCATTAGGACTTAGTATGATTGTGAATCCTGAACTTGATGCTGCAAACGAAATTGCAAAAGTTCTTCGTTTTCCTAATGCCATAAACATTGAAACATTTTATCGCGGACTTGTTGACCTTGTTGAACTTAAAATTGAGTCAGGAAACCCGCTTTGCAATATGCAGTTGACAGATATTTTCAATAAATTCGATGTTAAAATTCTTGTTTGTGCTGTTCAGAGAAAAAATGAGGTTATTATTCCTCGTGGTGATTTTATTCTTCAAGCAGGTGATAAAATTCATGTTACAGCTCCAAGAGGTGTTCTTGTCAACTTCTTTAAACAACTTAAAATATACAAACACCGCACAAAGAACATCATGATTATCGGTGGTGGCAAGATGGGATATTATCTTGCTCGTCAGCTTTGCGAAACAGGCGGATATAATGTAAAAATCATAGAAAACAACACGGAACGCTGTGAAAAGCTCTGCGAACTCTTGCCTTATGCAGACATTATTCACGGTGACGGAACAGACCGCGATATCCTCCTTGAACAGGGGCTTGACGGTCAGGATGCTTTTGTTGCACTTACAACAATTGATGAAGAAAACATTATTGCTTCAATGTACGCATCCTCTCTTGGTGTCAGCAAAACTGTTGCAAAGGTTAACCGTGTTTCGTATGAAGTGCTTGAAAGCATTGGAATGGATAGTGCTTTTTCATCAAAGGCCATTGCAGCCAACAGAATTGTAGCCTACGCACGTGCTCTTGAAAACTCAGGTGAAGAATCAAGTGTTCAGACTCTTTATAAGCTTGTTGGTGGTCAGGTTGAAGCTCTCGAATTCAAAATTGAAGCAGATTTCTCTGAAATTGATATTCCGCTTCGTGATTTAAAACTGAAACGTGACACACTTATTGCTTGCATAATCAGAAACCATAAGGTTATTTATCCGGGTGGTAATGATTGTATCGAATTAAACGACCGAGTTGTAATCGTTACAAAGAGTAATCATGTAAGTAGTATAAACGAAATATTTGAGTAAGGCGAATATAAATGAATTTTAAAATTGTTCTGAAAACTGTGGGCAGACTTTTGTGGGCGGAGGCAATACTTCTATGTTTACCACTGTTTGTTTCACTGTATTATAAAGAAAATCTTTTTCATATTTATTTAATAGTAATGGGGCTCTTATTAGTTACAGGTGCAATTATGAACCTGCCAAAGCCTGACAGAAGAACAGTCTATGCCCGTGAAGGCTTTGTTATTGTTTCGCTTTCGTGGATTCTTCTTTCATTCTTCGGTGCATTACCATTTGTTTTTTCAGGTGAAATCCCATCACTTGTTGATGCCTTTTTTGAAACAGTTTCAGGGTTCACCACCACAGGTGCAACAATTCTCACAGACATTGAATCCGTGTCAAAGAGTCTTCTTTTCTGGCGAGCTTTTACTCACTGGATTGGCGGTATGGGAATTTTGATGTTTGTTCTCGCCTTTCTTCCGCAAAAAGATATGCAGTCAATGCACATAATGCGTGCAGAAGTACCGGGACCGAGTGTGGGAAAAATAGTTTCTAAAACAACTATTACAGCGAGAATTCTCTATATTATATACGGAGTTTTAACCATTGCTCAGATTATTGCATTATTATGTTGTAAAATGCCTCTTTTTGATAGCGTTACAACTGCTTTTGCAACTGCAGGCACAGGCGGTTTCTCAGTAAAGAATGCAAGTATTGCCGCATATAACAGCTTACCGATTGAAATGGTATGTACTGTTTTTATGCTTCTTTTTGGTATTAACTTTAATCTCTTCTATCTCATTTTAATCAAGCAAATTAAACGAGCTTTTAAAAGTGAGGAGTTATGGACATATATCGGTATTGTTGCTGTATCAACCGGAATAATTGCACTCAACATAATGCCGATGGTTGATTCTTTCGGTAACGCCTTAAGACAAGCTGTTTTTCAAGTGGCATCAATCATTACAACAACAGGATTTGTTACATCAGACTTTAACCACTGGCCCGTACTTTCACAATGTATCATAATCACACTTATGTTTATTGGTGCTTGCGCAGGTTCAACCGGTGGTGGATTAAAAGTTGGCAGAATCATCATTCTTTTCAAATCAAGTATCAAAGAATTAAGACGGGCACTTAATCCAAGACGTGTAAAATCAATTCGTCTTGACAATACTGTGATTGAAAAAGAAACGGTTTCAGCAACCTGTGTATATTTTGTTGTTTACATGCTCATAACAGCTGTATCCATTTTGTTAATTTCTCTTAACAACTTTGACTTTACAACAACATTTTCATCTGTAGTAACCTGTATTAATAATGTAGGTCCCGGGCTTTCTTTTGTCGGACCTGTGGAAAACTTCAGCCATCTGTCTGTTTTATCAAAGCTTGTTCTTTCCGCTGATATGCTCATAGGCAGACTTGAAGTTCTTCCCATGATGATTCTGTTTATTCCTTCAACATGGAAAAAAGGTAACTGACATATAAAAAGAGTTAACACTAAAAAACTTGTGTTAACTCTTTCTTTTTTTATCTCATTTTTTCAAGTTTATAACGATTTGCAACAACAATCAGTTTCATTGTCTGTTCAAGTGGCTTGTTAGGGTCAATTTCAGTTGAGACATCATTATCTTTTTGTATTGCAATAACATTTATTGAATATTTTTTTCTTAAATTCAACTCGACAAGAGTTTTACCAATCCATTCGGGTTTTACATCGATTTCAACAAGGGAAACATTGCTTGTCAGTTCAAGAATATCCACAAAACCCGAGCTTAATAAATTTTTAGCGAGCCTTGTACCTGCTTCAAATTCAGGTAATACAACCTTATCTGCACCGACTTTACTTAATATTTTACACTGCATTTCATCGGCACACTTAACTATAACCGTTTCAACACCGATATCTTTGCACAGCGTTGTAGCCATAACACTTGTTTCAAGGCTACTTGCAACGGCAACAATTACTATATCCACATTTGAAATCCCCAACTGTTCCAACGCATCTATATCCGTTATATCCGCACATTTGCATATTGGAAATTCATCAACCACATCGTTTATAATTTCTTCGTCAGAATCCACCACAAGAACTTCTGCACCACTTTCAACAAGTTCTTTTGCTACCGCGTAACCGTATCTGCCTAAACCAAGTACAGCATAAGAATTATTTGTTTTCATATTATTCCTTTCCGAGCATCAATTTAGCCCACACTAATTTCTTCAAATGGAATTTTAACAATATTTTGCTTATCTTTTTTTGTGTTAAGAGCAAGAGCTAACGATATAGGACCTACTCTGCCAAGATACATAGTAACAATAATTATTATTTTTCCCCAGCCATTAAGAGCTGATGTTAAATTTCGTGTTAATCCGACAGTAGCGGTAGCACTTACGGTTTCATACAGAATGTCAATAACAGAAGCCTCCGTTACCACAGACAAAAGAACTGTAGAAACAAACATAATCGTAAAAGACATCCCAAATACTGCAACTGCCTTTTTTACAACTTTTTGAGAAATTGCACGATTAAAAATTGTAATCTCATCTTTGTTCTTTATCATTGAAGATGCCGTAATAAACAGTACGGCAATTGTAACAGTCTTAACACCACCTGCGGTACCTATCGGCGAGCCACCTATAAACATAAGTAATAACGAAACAAGGGCAGATGGATTGGTCAGATTCTGTTGCGGTATCGTTGCAAAGCCTGCCGTTCTTGTTGTCACAGATTGAAAAAAGGACATTTGAATTTTATCGAAAACAGAGTGTCCGCCAATAGTAAGCGGGTTATCATATTCAAACACAAAAAACGCCAATGCCCCTGAAGTTATAAGTATCGCCGTCATCCAAAGCGCAATTTTACTTTGCAAAGTAAGACTTTTAATGCATTTCAATCCGCGGGTTTTATAAAGTTTACAGATACGAATTATATCCCACCATACAACATAACCAATACCGCCAAACACAATAAGAGTGCAAGTTACAACATTGATTACCGGATTAGTGGCATAATCACACAAGCTGTTTTCAGAAATAATATCTATGCCTGCATTACAAAAGGCAGATACTGAATTGAATATTGAAATCCATATCCCTTTCAAACCATATTGAGGAACAAAAACCGTCATATAAAGAATAGCGCCAATACCCTCAACAATTATTGTCCCAACAATAACTTTTTTCACAAATTTCACAAGACCTGAAAGTGTATTAAGATTAAAAGCATCCTGTATAAGCAAACGGTCAGCAATACCGATTTTTTTATGCAGAGCAATCATAAATCCTGACATTACAGTGATTATTCCCAATCCTCCAAGTTGGATAAGAAATAATATAACCACTTGTCCGAATACACTCCAGGTTGTAACTGTCGGCAATGTAACAAGTCCCGTTACACAAGTAGCTGTTGTTGCAGTAAAAAGAGCATCCATATATGACACAGATATTCCGTCTGCGGAGCTCATCGGCAACACAAGCAACAAGCTTCCCACCAAGATAACGGTCAGAAAACTTAGCATTATAAGTTGCGTTGTAGATAAAGTAATACGTTTTTTTCTCATAAAATACATTTCCCTGTATTATTAATTCATTTTTTATCTTGTTTTCAAAGAAAAAATTTATTATAATATAAATTAATGTTAATTATAGCATAAATATTTCAGTATATCAATAAAATAAATCGGTTATATTTAATGAAACAAGAGGACTAATATATGTTGCCAAAAAGAGTTTATACAAAAATAAATCTTGATAACATACAAAAGAATATGCAGACTGTCCGCCAAAAGTTTGGTGACGATATGATAATCTTAGGTATTGTCAAAGCCAATGCTTACGGTCACGGTGCAGTTGAAACAGCAAAAGCTCTTGTTGAGTTTGGTGCAGGAATGTTAGGTGTCGCTGCTATCGACGAAGCACTTGAACTTCGTGAAAACGGCATTACTGCTCCAATACTTATTTTAGGTCAGATTTTCCGTCAGGATTATGCTGCAGCTATTGAAAATGACATTACTTGTACTGTTATTGATATCGTTACTGCACAAGGACTTTCACAAAAAGCAAAAGAGCTTAATAAAACAGCTAAAGTGCATATTAAAATCGATACAGGTATGGGCAGAATTGGTTTTCAGCCTGATGAAAACGATGAAATGCTTATAAAATCTGTTTTCGAGCTTGATAACATCTTTGTTGAAGGTGCTTTTACTCACTTTGCAAATGCAGATACGACTGACAAAACCTCTGCAAATGCACAAAAGAAAAAATTTATTGACTTTACTGATAACCTGATAAATGATGGATATGAAATTCCAATTCGTCACATGTATAACAGCGCTTCAACTATGGAACTTGACGGCTATGCAGGTGAAATGGTACGTTGCGGAATAATGCTATACGGACTCTATCCGTCAAGCGAAATGAACAAGAATTATAAACTTTTTCCTGCATTAGAATTCAAAAGTCACATATCCTTTGTAAAAAATGTAGGCAAAGGCTTTACGGTAAGTTATGGTTCAACGTATATAACCGACAAAGAAATGAAAATTGCAACCGTTCCCGTAGGATATGGTGACGGCTACCCAAGATATCTGTCAAATAAAGGCGAAGTCCTTGTAAAAGGAACTCGTTGCAAAATATTAGGCAGAGTATGTATGGACCAGTTTATGATTGATGTATCACATCTTCCTGACGTACAGATTGCTGATGAAGTTACTCTTGTAGGTACTGACGGTAATGAAACAATCACTATTGAAGAAGTTTCAGATGCTGAATATCGTTTTATCTATGAATTCTGTTGTCTTATTACACCACGAGTTCCAAGACTTTACATTAAAGACGGAAAAGTTATAGAATAAGCGTATAAAAAAATAAAGCCCCATCGTGATGATGGGGTTTTGTTATGTTCTGTTGTTACATCTGAAATATTCCATAAGTAAGTCCTGACATTATAAATCCTGCAATTAGCACACCGAGTGCAATAATCGGTAATGAGCGTTTAAATCGCATATCGAGAAGTCCTGCCATCAACGCACCTGTCCAACCGCCTGTTCCCGGAAGTGGAATTGCGACAAATATAAGGAGTCCCCAAGATTCATATCTTAAAACTTTTTCCTTATTCCTTTCAGTTTTCGCCTCAAGCTTTACAATAATCTTTTCAAAGAAACTATATCTACGTAAAAAATCAAATATTTTTCTTATGAAAAGAATAATAAACGGAATCGGCAACATATTACCGAGATAACAAATCAAAAATGCCTTAACAAAAGGAATTTCCATAAGTCTTGCAGCAATCATACCGCCACGGCATTCCAATACAGGCATCAAAGATATAACAAAAGCCACAAGCTCTTCAGGAACCTTATCTTGCAAAAACATTGTTATCTCATTTACAATTGTTTCAACCATTTGTTACCTCCATATTTAAAAGGTACTCATTAGCTTTACGAAGCATTTGCTTGTCGTTAGGAAATTTAAGAGAACTCATAGCCTTATCAAACTTAAGCCAAAGATATTCTTCAATTTCTTCCTTTTGAATTATTGTTGTTGTATCATCTGTGGTTGCAAGGAAAATCACAACCTGTTTTTCAATTCTGCCCTGAATTGAATATTCTGAACGGAATCTGAAATCGGGAAGAAAACGGATTCTGATACCTGCCTCTTCAAGAACCTCACGGTAAGCAGTTTCCTTTTCATTCTCGCCTCTTTCAATATGACCTTTTGGGAAGCCCCAGTTGGCACTTCTCTTATTTTTTATAAGCAAAAATCTTGTTTCACCGTTTATTATACGATAAACAATTGCACCGCATGAACTTTCATAGAGGCAACTGATGTCATAACTGCCCATAGGTTCTGCAAATTCTATTGCATCTTCAATCTGATGAATAATAAATCGTTTACTTTTAGGTGCAACAACAAGAATGATTCCGTCGGAATCTTTTCTTTTTATTGTGGCGATAACACGTCCTTCAAAAACACGGACTCTGTGTGTTACGCCCATAATATATGCACCCTTGACAGGTGAATGTGGGTCTAATCCACTTTCCACATTACCAAAATTCAAATCATAAGAAATATTTTTTTCTCTGTCAAAAGAGTGCATAGGTCTGGTAACACGTACCCTTACATACTTACCTAACATATGTCTCTACTCCCGAATACAGTTGACCTTTCGTCAACGAAAACTAAAACTGTTATTCATTATACATAACTTTCTTACATCTTTCAAGTGGTAGAGAAATAAATATTAATATTTTCCTTTAATTTTTTGTAAAAATTATTGTGATTTTCAGCATAATGTTGTAGAATATATGGGATATAGTATCGAAAATAAGGAGTATTAAAATGGCCGATAACCAATTTAAAAATTCAAGCGACGATTTTGAAGATATATTCAGCAATAGGAATAAATCAGACGAGTATGAAGATGTTTTCTCAAGTTCTGGAAATGCAGATGAATTTGAAGACATTTCTTCAGGAGCAGAAAATTTTGACGATGAATTCAGCAAAGAAGTTGAACAGGCATTTCAGGTTAAATACAACAGTGCTGTTGAAAACCGTCGTCGTCAGGAAATTCAATATGATAATATAAATGATGTTTACGGAGAATTGACCGAAGAACCTCATCACAAAAAGAAAAAAAGGCATCCTATACGAAACACAATTATTGCTATTCTTTGTATTACTATTGTGGGACTTTCTTGTGTAGGTATTTTCGGATACCAGAAAATTGACAATCTTCTCTCATCCTTTAATACTGAAGAAAAGTTGACCGACAACGCATTTGTCAACGCTGCTGACCTTACAAAATATCCTGACCAGATTAATGTTTTACTTGTGGGCATTGACGCTCGTGAATCTGACGAAGCATCCCGCTCCGATACAATGATGCTTGTGACTCTCGATAACAAGAATAAACAGATTAAGTTGACTTCATTCTTGCGTGACTCATTTGTTGAAATTGCAGGTAAAAATTATTGGTCAAAGCTTAATTCAGCATATTTCTATGGTGGTATTCAGACGCTTTCCGATACACTTGAAATGAACTTTAAGGTTGATATTCAGTATTATGCTCTTGTTGACTTTGAGATTTTTACAACCATTGTCGATTCAATCGGTGGAATTAATGTAGATGTTACTGAAAAAGAAAGTTATTATACATACCATTCAGGCAGCGTTGGTGTGCCCGTAAGAATTGAAGCAGGTGAAGATGTGCTTCTGAATGGTGAACAGGCTTTGTGGTACAGCAGAATCCGTTACCTTGACTCTGATTTCCACAGAACACAAAGACAAAGAAAGGTCATTACTGCCATTGTTGAAAAGGCATCGAAAATGAGTCTTACAGAATTGTACGCATTAGCGGAAACAATCATTCCTCTCGTTAAGACAAATATGTCCTCTAACCAGATAATGAGCCTAGGTCTTGCTGCTATTAAGGATAAAGCCTATTCTTATCCTATTGTTCAGCATCAGATTCCTGCGGACGGCACTTGGTCTGATAAAACAATTCAGGGTGTTGGTGCAAGTCTTGTAATGGATATGGAACAGAATCAGCAATTACTTCACTCTTTCCTTTCTGAAAAACAGGATATACCAACGGAAGAAACAACAAACTAAACTAATCCTTTAAGGAGAATGAATTATTATGAAAAGAGCAAAAATGTCCCTTGTATCCGAGTTTACAAGTGCCAAAATTGATGATAGAATATTCGGCTCATTTATCGAGCATTTAGGTCGTGCTGTTTATGGTGGTATTTATGAGCCTGACCATCCTACTGCTGACGAAAACGGTTTCAGACAGGATGTTATAGAAAAGGTTAAAAAGCTCAATGTTCCCATTGTTCGTTATCCCGGTGGCAACTTTGTTTCAGGCTACAATTGGGAAGACGGTGTTGGTCCTCGTGAACTTCGCCCTAAAAAGCTTGAACTCGCTTGGGGTGTTACAGAGCCAAACCTTTTTGGAACAAACGAATTTGCAACCTGGTGTAAAAAAGCAAATACAGAGCCAATGATGGCTGTCAATCTTGGCCTTCGCGGTCCTGAAGAAGCAAGAAACCTTGTTGAATACTGCAACCATAAGAGTGGCAGTTATTGGAGTGACCTTCGTCGTTCACACGGCTATGAAGAGCCTCATAATATTAAACTCTGGTGTCTTGGAAATGAGATGGATGGTGACTGGCAGATTGGTCACAAAACCGCTTATGAATATGGCAGAACAGCAGCTGAAGCAGCAAAGGTTATGAAATGGACAGATAATTCTATTGAAACTGTTCTTTGCGGTAGTGCAAGCAGAGATATGCCTACATTCGGTGAATGGGAAGCAACAACTCTCGATTTGGCTTATGATAAAGTTGACTACCTTTCACTTCATATTTATTTCGATAACCGTTCAAATGACACCCCTTCTTTCCTTGCAAAGAGTATGAAAATGGACGAGTTTATCAAATCAGTTGTGTGCATCTGCGACTACATCAAGAGTAAAAAACGTTCAAAACATACAGTCAACCTTTCATTTGATGAATGGAATGTGTGGTATCATTCAAATGGTGTTCACGTTGATAAATGGTGTACAGCACCTCATCAGCTTGAGGATATTTACAATTTTGAAGATGCACTTTTAGTTGCTCTTATGCTCATGACACTTCTTAAAAACGCTGACAGAGTTAAAATCGGTTGCCTTGCACAGCTTGTAAATGTTATTGCACCTATTATGACAGAAAATGGTGGAGCTTGTTGGGAGCAGACAATTTTCTATCCGTTTATGCACCTTTCAAATTACGGTCGCGGATATACTCTTGATTCAAGAGTTGTTTCTCCAAAACACGATACAAAGGAATTTACAGATGTTCCTGATATTGAGTCTATTGCGACAATCAGTGAAGATAAAGAAAATCTTACAATTTTTGCAGTAAACAGAAATATGGATGAAAATATTCTTTTCGATGTTTCACTTCTTGATTTCGAAAATTTTGAAGTAATTGAGCAAATTGAAATGAGTGGCTTTGATATTAAAGCTGAAAACAGTGCATTTGCAACTCCTGTTAAACCATTTAAAGTGGAAAACTCACAATTCGACGGCAAAACTCTTACTGCCTGCCTTAAACCACTTTCCTGGAATGTAATAAGGCTTGCAAAAAGAAAATAATTGTAGTACAATATTAAAAGATTTTTAATTTATAACGAAAGAGTGATTTTATGGCAGCAAAATGTCCTGAGTGTGGTCATACTCTTAAACTTTGGAATATTAAGGCAGAATGTCCTAAATGTGGTGTAAATATTGCAAACCATCAGTGGGAAAAGAGACTTAATGACGATGCTGATTTTGCAGAAAACGCTTTTGCAAAATTTCACTATAAGCTTCAGAATTTTAAGTCTGCAGTTGTTGGTTCAAAGCTTCGTATAGCTCGTCTTGTGCTCACATTCGCACCACTTATTGCACTCGTTCTTCCACTTTATGATTACAAACTTAATCTTCCTTTTAACCAGAGTGAAAATTCAGTTTCATTCCTCACATTTGTTCTTGATTATCTTTTAAAGACAGATATCGGAAGTGTTATCTCCCTTATGGGTGGCGAAGTTTTAGGAACAGCAGCAACAATGGTTGTTATTGCTTGTGTGCTCATGCTCCTTGCAGTTGTTTTCGGTGTTCTTAACTTCTTTGTATTACTTATTGCTGGTATCAAGATGAAATACGTTTTCAATATAATTCTTAATGTTCTTGCTACTGTTTGTTGGGCAGTATCTGCTATATTCTTCGGACAGTTTACAACTGCTTGCCAGACACTTGGTGGCGGAATAGTTACTGAATGTAGCCTTGGATTTGGATTTATCGTAGGTTGTGTACTCTTCCTTGTTAATGTCGCAATGAATGTTGTAGTCGGTAAAGGACTTAAGAAACAGCTTAACGAACAGCCTTCACTTGATGAGTTTGTTGCAAACGAAATCGCAGAGCTTAGAAAACAAGCATAAATTTTTCATAAAATATTTTGTCCCTCTCATAGGTTATATGGGAGGGATTTTTTATGTGGATGAAAACTGTGTCAGGGCGAAAAATTATGGGTGTTATGTCGATTCTTTTGGCAGTTGTTATGATGCTTGGACTTATTGCAGGAAAATATGTATCCTCGGCTTCTGTGTCAAGAAAATTACCAATTTATTCAGTGCAAACTGATGAAAAGAAAATTGCAATTACATTTGATGCTGCTTGGACAAATCAAGACACAGAGGAATTAATAGAAATACTGAAAAATCATAATGCGAAAGCAACCTTCTTTATAGTTGGAGATTGGGCAGAAAAATTTCCGGATAGTGTAAAAGCATTTCACAATGCAGGTCATACAATCGCAAATCACTCTGATACACACAAAGCATTTTCAAAATGCTCACGGGAAGAAATCAGGGAAGAAATCGAAAACTGCAATAAGAAACTTGAAGCAATTACAGGAGATAAGGTCACTTTACTCAGAGCACCATCAGGTGATTATACAAACGAAAGCCTTGACGTGGCGAAATCCCTTGGAATGGAAACTATACAATGGAATATTGACAGCTTAGACTATCGCGGTCTTTCAGTTGAGGAGATAGTAGAAAGAGTCGTGTCCCCTATTGAAAACGGTTCAATAATCCTCTTTCATAACGGAGTTGATAATACGGCAGAGGCACTTGACAAAATTCTTACAGAACTCTCAAAACAAGGCTATTCATTTGTTTCCGTGAAAGATTTAATATATAAAGACAATTACTACCTTGACCATACAGGAAAACAACATAAAAATATATAAAAAATGCAGAGAAGATTTTACCGTCTTCTCTGCTTGATTTTTATTTGCTGATTTTACATTTTTTGTTTCTGTAATCAATAAGATTTAACAAATCTTTTGAAACTTGTGACACTTTTTCAGTATTCTCTGTAATCACAATCTCTTGTAAGAGATTGAATTGATTCTGAATACGGTCTTCCACATCATTTAATGCATCACTGCTCATTGGGTCTGAAAAACGAAATGCCTCATAAACCTTTTTAATTTCAGCCTTGATTTCAGAATTTTCGGCAGATGACATCAGCATTTCTGCATCAAGAGTAATACCTTTGATAAAACTTGTTTTTGACTTGATTTTATCATCAATGTCACTAACTGTGTCAGCAGTTGACTTTGCAACAAGTGAAACGATAGCAGAAACTGCAAGAATAACGGCTGAAACCACCACAACTGCCCAAGATTCAATACCTGGTACAGCAATAAAAACTGCACCTGCAATTGATGAAACTACTGTTTCTACAATGCTTGTTGTAATAAGTGGGATATTGTTAAATAATTTCGCATTACTCTTTGAGTTAAGTGCAACAAATGAACTGATAAGATTTCCAACTAACGCTACAGTAATAAGCGCATAACCAATCCAGAAGCTTTCCGTTCCGTAATTCTCGTTAGGGACTACAAAAACTATGACATTATAAAGTGCAAAGCATATAGCCCATATAACTAAAAAAGTATTCCTTGCTTTTTTCATCCGTTATCCCTCTCTTTTTGTTCCGCATTTAGGGCAGAATTTACCCGGTCTTTCAAATTCATATCCACAATTTACACAAGTTTTTTTACTTGCAACAGGTGTTCCGCATTCTTCACAAAAAACAACCCCATCAGCAAGTAATGAGCCACAATTATCGCAGAACTTGTTTGTAGCAGGTACGGTTGTGAAAGCTGTAACAGTATCATTCATCATTCCGCCCATAACACCACCGACAGCACCGCCGACACCCATCATAGCACCCATACCGATTCCTGCATTAGTGAAGTTACCTACACCTTCATTCTGTGCCATCTGTTCAGCAACACCAAAGCCACGCTCCTGCTGATATGTATAGCCTTCCTGTGCACGCTTTTTAGCCTGCGCTTCAGAATCAATAACAAGTTTTTCCGCCTCTGTTCTGGCTTTGAGAAGTTCTGTATCCATCTCAATCTTCATTGTGTATTGATTTCTTAAGGTTTCGTAAGTTTTGTCACCCTCAGGACGAACAATTGTTGCTATATTAAACATTTCAAGTGCAATACCGTAATCGGCAAAATGACCTTTTAAAAGTTCCTTGATTGCAAAAGAAAATTCAGTAAGGCCTGCATCGATTTCAAAAATATTGATTGACTTTTCCTTAATGACCTGTGCCATATAAGACTTTACGTAAGTCATAAGGAAAACTCGGAAGAAAGACACAAGCTTTGGCTGAGTGAGAAATGCATCTGTACCGACAAGCTTTAAAAGAAGTTTTCTTGAATCCTCAACTCGAAGATTCATGTCACCGCTCGCTCCAATCGCAACAGGGAAATTGAAAACAGGGTCAATATACTGCACCTTTGAGTCAGTTCCCCATTTGATTGACATCTGTTCAGCCTTATTAATAAAATAAACCTCACAATGGAACGGAGTTTTATCGTCAGTTGTACGATTAAGCATTTTACCAACATAAGGTAAATTTTGTGTTTCAAGAGTATAGCGACCCGGACCGAACAAATCAAGAGCCTGACCATTCATAAAGAAAATTGCTTCTTGTGTTTCATGAACGATAAGCTGAGTCAGAGAGTTAAAATCCTCGCAAGGGTGCTTCCAGATAAAAGTGGAGTTATCTCCCTCATATTTAATAATATCTGCAATCTGTGCCATAACAAATAATCTCCTTTTTTATATACCGTAATTATAGACCGAATAAAAAAGAATGTCAACAAATAGTGACACAAAGAAAAAAGACCAATGACACTTTCGCATCATTGGTCCGCTTGCTATCTTATAATTAATTATTTAACAGCGTCTGTGTTTGGGATTGGTTCCGGGTCAACAACAGGGTCAACTACAACAACTGTTTCCTCTTCTTCAGTAACAGGTTCGTCACAGAAGAGACATGCCATACCTACAACAGGAATAGCACTCATAAGAACAAGAACAGCACTCATAACGATAGCTAACTTTGTGAACTTAGTTTTCATGCTTTTCACCTCCTCGACATAGCTTGTCTTTTAAAATATAGTTTAACACCTCTAAAAAACAGAGAAAGTATTAACAACATTTCAATCAACAGAAGAATATACTACTACTCAATATATTCATTGCATATATTTTAACACACTATTTTTCAAATTGCAACTAAAATTTATTACAGTATATGGTATTTTTTCAACAAAGTTTTTGAACATTGTGACTAAAAAGTAAAAAATGAACCAATGACAAACATCATTGGCTCACTTATCTGTGTTCTGTATAACTAATCATTTAACAGCGTCTGTGTTTGGAATTGGCTCTGGGTCAACAACAGGGTCAACAACAACTACTGTTTCCTCCTCTTCAGTAACAGGTTCGTCACAGAAGAGACATGCCATACCAACAACAGGAATAGCGCTCATGAGAACAAGAACTGCACTCATAACGATAGCCAACTTTGAAAACTTTGCTTTCACGCTTGTCACCTCCATAAAAAATTACACCGGGACACATTACCCTTAAATGTATTGTAGCACAAAGTATTTATAAATACAACTATATTTCTTATGTCTAATTTGTCAAAATTTCACCCTCGTTTTTGTACAATTGTAACAACAAAAACTAAATAAATGCAGATAATAAACTGATAGGAATTGAAATGTTCATTTCATAAACAAAATTTTGAGTGTAAATTTATTAAATACTTACAAATATTTGAAGATACTTTACTTTTTCAACAGTTTTTATTGTAATTTATAAACATTTGTTGTACAATAATACTATAAAACTAAAGGAGGATTCCTATGCCTACAACAAACATTATAAAAATCAGAACAAAAACTAACAATTTGCTTCTTCGTGTTGCTAAAGGACACTTTGCAACAAGCAGTTCTCACAGCAACTACTATATTGATGTTGCTGCACAGAAATCCCGTCTTTCTGAGGCAAAAGCTATTGCAGAAGAATTGTGTAAGAATCACAAATACAGCAACTGTCTTGTTGATACTATTCTTTGCCTTGATGGTATGGAAGTAGTCGGCACTTGTGTTGCAGAAGAACTTACAAAAACTGACTATGTGAATATTAATGCACACCAAACAATTTACATTGTCACTCCTGAAATGATTAATGGCTCACAGCTTATTTTCAGAGATAATATGATTCCAATGATTAAAGGCAAGCACGTGCTTATTATGGCGGTTTCAGTGGCTTCAGGTAACACAGCTCGTTCAGCAGTTGAAGCTGTCAAGTATTATGGTGGCGAGGTTGCAGGTGTTGCTTCTATTTTCGCGACATCAAAGGATTGCGAAGGATATGAAATTAATTCTGCTTTCAACCCAAATGACTTACCTGACTATTTCAGTGTTCCATCTTATGAATGTCCTCTTTGTAAAGAAGGCAAAAAGCTTGACGCACTCATTAACTGTCACGGTTATTCAAAGCTTTAATCAAAACCAATTTTAAAAAGGAGATGAGAAATCATCTCCTTTTTATTTTTACAAACAGATGAAAAAGCAGTGAAGATTTTTCCTCACTGCTTTTATAATGTTTAATTATTGAAATTAGAAGTTTGTGTAACCTGCGTCAACCCATGTAACTTCAAACTTAACTCTGTCGTCAGCCAATGTATTTCTTACATAATAGTTGCTAACATCATCATCAAGCCAAGGTCTGTATTCAACAAAGCCCGTACCTGTTGGTTGGTTATCTTGGCCTGTAAGGTTCTTAAGACCTGCTTCGATACCGTCAGCCATTTCCTTGTCGCGAGCAATAAGAACTGCCTTAACAACGTTTCTTGTTGGGTCACAAGTACCGAACTTGAAGCCTGTAATCCACCAATGTTCCTGTTCATATCTTGTGAAGAGTGGTTTACCTGCATTGTAGTCAGAAGTTGTTGGGTAGTACTCAAAGTACATTTCAAGAAGGTTTTCGTCCTCAGCACATCTGTAGAAAGCAGAGTCAACATTTTCAGGTTTCTTTGTGTAAACACCTAATTCTGCACCTTCAAGAACACCGTACTGACCCTTCCACCACTGAAGTCTCCAAAGAAGACCATCGTAAGTAAAGTCAATCTTAAGTGTCTTATAAAGCATTGTTGTAAATGCAGCAGCATCATCATAAATATCTGTGAAACCGAAATTACGCTGCCATGCTTCAACGTCAGTGTAGTAAATATCCTGAGAAGCGTCGTACTTATAACCGAACACACCAAGAACGTCATTTGTCACATTTGTATCAACTTCATAGATACCGTTTGAAAGACCTGCAACCTGTCTGAGAATAAAACGAGCATCAATTGCTGTTACTTCATCATTCTTATCCATATCAGCTGCCTCAAGTTGTTCTTTAGTAAGTGCTTCTTCGCCCTCTAAAAGACCTGCAACATGACGCAATACGAAACGAGCATCAATTGCTGTTACCTGTCCGTTACCGTCAACGTCACCCTTTATCACATCAGCAGCTGAAGCTGTGATAGCTGCAAAAGGAATTGCAGTAACTAACATTACCAACGCTAAAAATAATGAAAAATATCTTTTCATCAATATCGCCTCTTTCTAAAAAATATTTAACCGTAAACAATATTATTACACAAATATTTCCTTTTGTCAATAATCAAAGACCTTTACATTCTATTTCTAAACACGTTTCATTTTTGAGAATTTTTCTCCCCAACTATTTGCCCAGCTTTCACAATAAAGCTTATAATAAGAAACATTATTCTTTTCGCGATATTTTGCAAAACAGTTACACCATATCATTGATGGAATTGCAATTACAGGATAATATAGTGGTCCTAAAAGTAAGCACTGCCATGTATGACCATATTCGTGAATCCTTGTGTTATATGTCCATTCTTTATTCGGATGGTCTTTTCTCATAAAAATGAACAAACCCATTGAAAGTCCCCCTTGATTCCAAGGAACATAAACAATATTTGCATAGCCGAATTTTTGATGAGCACAACCTAATACCCTTGTACAGATAAGGTATGCAATACCACCAACAAGATTTACGGAAAAGCCCCAAGTCCATTGAATGAAATAAAAGAATAAATCATATAACTTACTTCTCTTTACTGTTGGTGCAGTCTGATTGATATTGATTTTCTCCATTTTAGTTCACCTTTTCCATAAGAAGTTTTTTCTCTAATTCTTTTTCAATAAGAATAATGTATTCACCATTCTCATTTTTATCAAGTGTATGACCTTGACTTTCGTCATTATCCTGACCGAGCCAGGTATTCTCTAATTTTTGTCCTGAGAGTGATTCACATTTTGCTTTTTCCTCAGGTGTAAGAGTCACACTGCCATATTTATGCTTTGTAGCAATAGCAGCACGAATCATAGTGTGGTCGTCCTTTGTCATTTCAAACTTTCTGAGAAGAATATATGAAACAATGGCACAAACCATCGGAATCAAAGCAACACAAAGTCTGATACCAAAAATTGCCGAGTCAGATTGCTCTACAAATTCCGTTGCCTCACTCTTTGTATCAAGACCAAATCCGCCAAGAATAAGTGTTACAATAAATGTATTTATACCGCCTGTAACCTGTTTTACCATTGTGTTACAGGTTGAAACAACGCCTTCTCGACGACGACCGGTTATCAGCTCATCAACATCAGTCAAATCAGGAAATACATTATTGCATACAAAGCCTATACCACTCATACCAAAAGGATAGAAAGTAACGCCCAGCAGCATAAGTATAAGCATATATGTTGATTTTGGAGTTCCCGGTTGACTCGCCTGTACAATAAGGCCGATTGCAAGGCCTAAAATCATAAATGGTGTTACGATTGTACCGCATTTCTTCTTACCATGCTTCATTGTAAGAGCATAATTTAACGGGAACGCTGCGGTTTCAAATATTCCTGCAAATGTATTGAATAAGAAATAGTTTTTATACTGATTTGCAAGGAATGTCACATAGTAAATATATGTTGTTGAATAAAAACTTCTTGCTGTTTCCCAGAAAAAACTGATTCCGAAATACTGTCTGAAAGCTCTGCTTTTAAAAACATCAATATATTCTTTAACTGCTGCTTTAAGGTCGAGAGGTTCAAGATTCATATCAAGTGAACTTGGTTCTTTTACAAGCTTAAACGTACCATAGAGTGCAATACTATACATAAACGCAAGAACAATTCCTGTAACGAAAAACGGCATTTTTGCATCTCGGTTAAGTCCGTTTGAAAAGCCGAATACAGAAAGCATTATAAGGAGAATAATATATGACGGAACCATTCCGCAAGAGTTAAATATGTAACTTACTGATGTATATTGTGTTCTCTTGTTATATTCCGGAGCAAGTTCAGGGAGCATTGCCGTATGAGGCACTGCAATCATTGTATATGCTGTCTTATAAAGCACATAGGCAAACACAAAATATGCAACTGTCATATACGGATGCTTTTCACCATCAAGGCCAAAAGAATTCCACAGCATTATGTATGATATAAACACAAATGGTATGCCCCATTTGATATAAGCACGGTGTCTGCCGTATTTTGAACGGGTACGGTCAGTAATAATTCCCATAATTGGGTCATTGATTCCGTCCCAAATAACAGCAACCATAGTAATAAAACCGGCATATTCAATATCAAGTCCTACAACTCTTGTCAGGAAAATACTGAAATACATACTGATTATATACCCTGCACCGCCAAGGAATATATTTGTATAGCAATAGTTAATCATAGGAACAACAGTATCTTTAAAAGTCCCCTCAATACCTATTGCTTTCTTAATTTTTTCTCCCATTCTATCACCTACAAAAAAATCTGCACTACAAAAGTTGTAATGCAGATTTTAAACTTAATCGTCTTTTTCATTGCAGAAAATCTTCACTGCATTTTCATAAGTTTTAATATGAGCAAAGTTGTGATTTCCACCATTCTCACCGTCAAGAGTCCAGTTTACTTCATCTTCAAAATAGAACTTGAATTCCTTACCCTTTTTCACAACGAGATACTTATTATCCATAACTTCTCTTGTAATAAACATAGCGTTCAGGATAGAAACAAGCTGTGCAGGATTTTTAGGCATTCTGATAAGTGCTAATTCGTGAAGTCCGTCGTCAAATTCTACACCTGATTTTTTCAACACAGGAAATCCTGCAACAGAATATGAATTTGAAACACCACCATAGAAAAAATTACCTTCTATAACTTCGCCGTCATCACATTCTATTTTTGCCTTAAAGCCATTGATTTTATGAATTTCTTTTACAGTTTCCCAATAATAAGCAGCTCGGCCAACCTTATTTTTCAAGGATTGCTTTGCCTTGTATGAAACATCACAGAAATTGCCAAAGCAAGAAACATAAATAAACTGTTCTTTGCCGTTGAAATCACCAATATCAACTGCTATTGTTTCACCCTCAAGAATTGTTTCAACAGCATCATCAACATCAGTAGGAATGTGTAAGGAATGAGCAAAGTCATTTGTAGTACCACAAGGAATATAACCGATTTTAGCCGGAAGCTTTAATTCAATAACACCACAAATTGTTTCTTTTAATGTACCGTCACCACCGCAACAAACGATAACATCACTATCTTTACCATATTCTTTTGTAACGTAATATGCGTTTTTATAAATTTCAGTATAACGCACCTTAACATCATAACCTGCTTCCTGAAATTTTTCAACAATTTCAGGCTGATAGTCCACAGCATGACGCTTACCTGCGATTGGATTGACAATCAATAAAAGAGATTTTGCCATTTTAGAACTCCAATTTCTTTGAAATATAGTCAACCAACTGGTCAATAGGAAGTCTTATCTGTTCCATTGTATCTCTGTCACGAACTGTTACACAGTTATCTGCTTCTGTTGTTTCGTCACCAACAGTCTGGAAGTCAACTGTGATACAAAGAGGAGTACCGATTTCGTCCTGACGACGATATCTTTTACCAATTGAACCTGCATCATCATATTCCACATTGAAGTGTTTTGAAAGCATATCAAAAATTTCTTCAGCCTTATCACCGAGCTTCTTTGAAAGAGGAAGAACTGCAGCCTTAACAGGTGCAAGTGTCGGATGGAAATGCATAACAACACGAGTGTCGTTCTTTTCAGCATCTACAACTTCTTCATCATAAGCTTCTGTAAGAAGAGCCAAGAAAAGACGTTCAACACCAAGTGAAGGCTCAATAACATAAGGAATATATCTATCCCCTGAAACCTGGTCAATATATTCAAGGTTCTTACCACTTGTATTAGCGTGCTGACTAAGGTCATAGTCAGTTCTGTCAGCAATACCCCAGAGTTCACCCCAACCGAATGGGAATAAATATTCAAAGTCAGTTGTTGCTTTTGAATAGAAGCAGAGTTCTTCAGGGTCGTGGTCACGAAGACGAAGATTTTCAGGCTTGATGTTAAGAGAATAGAGCCAGTCACGACAGAAACTTCTCCAATAATCAAACCATTCAAGGTCTGTACCCGGTTTACAGAAGAATTCAAGTTCCATCTGTTCAAACTCACGAACACGGAAAATGAATTTACCCGGAGTAATTTCATTACGGAATGATTTACCAATCTGTGCAACACCGAATGGCACTTTCTTTCTTGTTGTTCTCTGAACATTCTGGAAGTTCACGAAAATACCCTGAGCTGTTTCAGGACGAAGATAAATTTCAGAGGTTGAGTCCTCAGTAACACCCTGGAATGTCTTGAACATAAGGTTGAATTGACGGATGTCAGTAAAGTTATGAGCACCACAATCAGGACAAGGAATAGCATGTTCCTTGATGTAGTTTGCCATTTCCTCATTTGACCAACCCGCTACATTAGTTCCGTCAAAATTTTCAATAAGATTATCTGCACGGTGTCTTGTTTTACACTGACAGCAGTCCATAAGCGGGTCAGAGAAGCCACCAAGGTGACCTGATGCCACCCAAGTCTGCGGATTCATAAGAATTGCTGAATCAAGACCTACATTGTATTTGTTTTCCTGAATAAACTTTTTTCTCCAGGCTTTTTTGATATTTTCTTTAAGTTCAACACCTAAAGGACCGTAGTCCCAAGTGTTTGCAAGTCCGCCGTAAATTTCACTACCTGCGTAAACAAAGCCTCTACCCTTTGAAAGGGCAACAAGCTTATCAAGTGTTTTTTCTGTATTAAGCATAAATGATTTCAGTCCTTTGCCTATATTATTGAAATAATTACCAAAATTATTCTTTTATACCAACTTTTGCCTTTTCAAACTCTGCTTCAATTTCAGCTGATGGCTTCTTAGAAACAAGAGATACAACAACGATAACAATTGAAGATACAATAAATGCAGGAAGAAGTTCATAGATTGCAAATACGCCACCGAATGTTGGGTTAAGAACAAGCTTCCAGAGGAATACTGTTGCCGCACCTGAAAGCATACCTGCAACAGCACCTGCACGAGTTGTCTTTTTCCAGAAAAGTGAGAAGAGCATAAGTGGTCCGAATGTTGCACCAAATCCTGCCCAAGCAAATGAAACGATATTAAAGATAACGCTTTCTTCATCAAGAGCAATTACCATACCGATAAGTGCAACTACCATAAGTGCAATACGTGATACCCACATAACCTTTTTATCGTCAGCATCCTTTTTGATAACACCTTTATATACGTCGTTTGCAAGTGCTGAAGATGCAATAAGAAGATATGAGTCAGATGAACTGATTGTAGCAGCAAGAATACCTGCCATAATAACACCTGCAAGTACAGGATGAAGAAGAGTTTCACTCATAAGAACGAATACGTTTTCAGCACCACCCTTTGTAAGGAGTGTTTCTGCTGTTGGGAGCATTGCACGACCGATAATACCGATTGCAACTGCTGCGAAAAGAGAAATAACAACCCATACTGTTGCTATTCTTCTTGACTTTTTAAGTTCGCTTGCCTTACGGATAGCCATGAAACGAAGAAGAACCTGTGGCATACCAAAATAGCCAAGACCCCAAGCAAGCATTGAAGCAATTGTAAGTACAGGATACTCTGCTGCATTTCCGAATACAGGAACGCCATTCTCAACAAGCTGCATACCTGCTTCGTTAGTTACAGGATTTGCAATTTCTGTAAGTGAGAAATAACCTGAAATTGACTGAGCGTTTGCCATAACTGCATCAATACCGCCTGCGTGAACTGTGCCCAATACAAGAACAGAAACAAGGGCAACAATCATAACGATACTCTGCATAAAGTCAGATGCACTTTCAGCAAGGAAACCGCCAAGGAATGTATATATGATAACGAAAAGTGCACCTACAATCATCATTGATGTGTATGAAAATCCGAACAATGTGCTGAAAAGCTTACCACAAGTAACGAAACAGCTGCCTGCATAAACTGTAAAGAATACAAGAATTAAAACTGATGCAATAATTCTGATAACCTTTTTATCCTCGTGGAAACGGTTTGAGAAAAATTCAGGAACAGTAATTGCATCACCACTGATAGCTGAATAGTTACGAAGTCTTTTTGCAACAATAAGCCAGTTCAAATATGTACCGAGTGCTAAACCAACTGCAGTCCATGTAGCATCTGCGAGTCCACACCAATATGCAACACCGGGAAGTCCCATAAGAAGCCAACCACTCATATCTGAAGCCTCAGCACTCATAGCTGCAACCCATGGTCCTAAGCTTCTGCCACCTAAAAAATAATTTTCTGTGTTTTTGTTTGCTTTACGAGCAAAGAATACGCCGATACCGATAACAATCAGCATATATCCTGCCATAGCAAGAAATATCATCATTTGATTTGACATTTCATTCATCCTTTCTCCAATGGAATATTACTCCATTTTATAAATATGCCATTGTATTATAATAAAAAAAAAGTGATTTGTAAAGCATTTCTACTCTACAAATCACTATAAAATTACATTTTTTTACTTAATTATTCTTTCCAGGAATGAATAATTGATGGGTTTTCAAAGATTTCATCAAGTTTATTCATAAATGGAAGAACATCACCGTAGTCAAGAGCCTTATGGTCAAATGCAATTGTAAGTGGGAGAATCTGACGAACTTCGATTGTGTCGTTGCCGTTTTCATCAGTTACAACAGTTGCCTTCTTCTGAATAGCATTAACTGCAATCGCAGTAACCTGTGGTGGAATAATTTCAAGAAGGAAGCACATACCTCTCTGGTTACGGTGAACTGAACCAAGGTTAGAAATAGTAATTGTACCCTGTTCAATATCCTTCTTTGTAAGTCTGTCCTCTTCAGGAATTGAATAATACTTTTTCTTTTCTTCACCTTTAAGAGTTTTCACCTTATGCTTACCTGTTTTTGCACCAATAAGACGGTAAATAGCCTGTAAAATTTTACCCTTTTTAAGACCTTTGATAGTATTATCCATAGAAACTTCAAACATAGCCTCATCCATGTTTGTATTCTGCATACGACGCATTGTGTCGTTAATAATCTCTGTCATTTTAGTAAGAGATTTATTATCCATATGACGAAGATTAACTGTCATCATTCTTCCGTCAGGAAGCATTGCAGGCATTGACACGTTAACACGGTCATGATAATAGAGCTTACCACGAACAAGCTTACGCTCAAACTTGAGGTGGCAGTTCATCATCGGAGCTGCTTTAAGTCCTTCAGTGATTATCTTCATAACAACTGTATTAATTGAAATCTTCTTTGACTTATCAGTACAGCCTTCATTAAGTTTCTTATACTCTTTCAAAAATTCTGTAGCATCAACTTCATAACCAACAACAGCATGAGGAATTGTTTCCCAGCTTTCTGCTGTCATATTTGACACAATCTTTCTTGCAATACCAAATCGTTCTTTTTTATAAACGCCCATTTTAATTCATCTCCTTAATATTTTTCATTAAATCTTCTTTCAAATTCTTCACAAAGCTTATCCCTGAAATTAGGATGTGCAATCGCAATCAAAGCTCTTGCTCTTTCTCTCATGGTTTTGCCCTTAAGCTGAGCAATACCAAATTCAGTTACAATATAATTCACATCATTTCTTGTGGTTGTAACCGCTGAATAATCAGTAATTTTAGGTACAATCTTTGAAATAGTGTCACCTTTTGCAGTTGATGGCATTGCAATAATTGAACGACCACCCTTACTCATTGTAGCTCCACGGACAAAATCCACCTGACCACCTACACCTGAAAATTGGTTAAGACCGATTGTATCAGACACAACTTGTCCCATAAGGTCAACCTGCAAACAGGAATTAACAGAAACCACATTGTCATTCTGTGAAATCACAACAGGATTATTTACATAATCCATAGGCACCATTTCCACATCAGGATTTCCGTCAAGATAATCGAAAAGCTTTCTTGTACCAAAGGCAAAACCGAGAATTGTTTTACCGTTATCAATATTTTTCTTTGAATTATTTATAACGCCACTCTTAATCAGGTCAACAACACCGTCACCAACCATTTCAGAATGAAGTCCTAAATCTTTTTTGTCCTTTAACTCCTCACAGATAGCATTAGGAATACCGCCGATACCGAGCTGAATACAGTCACCGTCATTAATAAGTGATGCACAGTATTTGCCGATTTTCATTTCAACATCTGTAAGTGGTGGTGCAGGAACCTCAGGAATCGGTTCATCGTGTTCAACAAAGAAATCAAATTCGCTGATATGTTTTCTTGCTGCACCGTATGTATAAGGCACATATTTATTAACCTGTGCTATCTTAACCTCACAATGAGAAAGTGTTGTTTCAATGTAATCACAGTTTGCACCCAATGACACATAACCTTCTTCATCAGGATATGTTACAGACATAACAGTAACACGAGGTTTAAGATACTCTTTCAAAAGCGAAGGAATTTCAGAAAGATAACATGAGGTATAATCTGCAACACCCGTCGCAATCGCCTTACGGTTTGTTCCCGAAGCAAAAAGCGAATTATACCTGAAATGGCCTTTCACTTCCTCGTCAACCCAAGGTGTTTCTCCTAAGAGAAGCATATTTATAACTTCAACATTATTGTAATTCTTATAATTTTCACGCATAGCACGAACAATCGCTCTTGGCTCGCTACAACCAAACGCCATAACTACCTTGTCGTTGTCGTGTATATTTTTTATTGCTTCTTCAACACTGACTACTTTTTCACTATACTCTTTTCTCCAGTCCATAAGACTCCTTTCAAACCATATATATGGTACATTTCCTTTTTAGTATGTTAATTAAATCACATACTTTCACGCTTGAATTATATAAAAGTTTTTTTAAAAAGTCAATAAAAAATCAGACCGCTTCCTAAAGATTAACAAATTCGTTACATTTATGTAAAAAATTGTAAATTAATATTTAAAGTATTTGAAGCACAAAAATTTCACTTTTAGTTGATTTTTATACTATTTATATAGTATTATGTTGTTATAGATTAAAAAGGAAGTGGGATTTTATGAATTACATCAACAAAAAAGAAAAAATCAACTTCATGGCAGGTCTTGCAGGACAAAATATTGTTTACTGCTTTATCGGTGCATCATTCTTTCAATACTTTTTGACAGATATTGCACAATTCCCTGCAAGTGTTGTTGCTGTTCTTCTCATTTTAATGAAATTATGGGATGGTATTAATGACCCGATTATCGGCTCAATCGTTGACCGTCATCGTTTTAAGAATGGTGAAAAGCTTCGACCTCTTCTTAAATACACACCTGTTCCCGTGGGTATTTTTACAGTTCTTATTTTCGTTGTTTTCTCAACTGATGAAAATCTCCTCTGGCTCCGTGTCGGTTACTTTGTAATTATGTATCTCTGTTGGGATATTACATATACAATGCAGGACGTTGCCATCTGGGGTATGACGGCAGTTGTTACACCGAATTCCGGTGAACGAGATAAATTTGTTCAATTAGCAAGAACAATCGGTTCCATTTTCTATGGTGTATTCAGCGCAGTTATTCCTATGATTATGGAAATTGTTGCAAAGCAGTCAGGCAATTCACTTGCTCTTATGACAATATTGTTTGCTGCTATTTTCGGTCTTGGCGGAGCATTAGTCAGTGCAAAATGTTATAAAGCACAGGAAAGAGTACGTCTTGTTGAACCGGAACAACAGCAGACATCAATTCTTGAATGCTTCAAGCTTCTTTTCCAGAACAAAATGCTCCTTTTAGTTACTCTTTCAAACCTTTTTGGTGCATTTGCATTCGGCAACAACCTTACAACATATTTCTTCAAATACAAAATTCCTGAAATTTCAATCGCCGGTTTTGTTCTCGGGCCATTGACTCTTACAACTGTTTTCGGTGCACTCACAACAGCACCAAGCTTCCTTGGTATGCTCATGGCTGATAAACTTAAAGAAAAATTCAAGGGTTACAGAAATCTTCTTATCTTTATCCAACTTTGCACGCTCATAGGCAGAGTTGTTGCATGGGCTATCGGATTTGAGGGCAAAAACATTATCTGGACTATTATTATCCTTGCTCTCTGCTCATTCCCTGCAGGTGCTTCAAGTATTGCACAGACATCTCTTTTCTGCGACAGTGTTGACTACATGGAATGGAAAACAGGCAAGCGTACAGAAGGTGTCACATTTGCTATGCAGACCTTCTTTACAAAGATTTCCAGTGGTATCACAGGTGCTCTCGGCACATTTGCACTCAGTGCACTCGGATATGTTGCTGTTGAGGACACACCGGGAGCAGTTTATCTCGGCACACAGACTGAAGCCTTTGAAACATGGATTTGGCCTCTTGTAATGCTTACTCCTGCAATTGCAGCACTTCTTTACATCATTCCACTTCTTTTCATTAAATACACTCCTGAACAAAAAGCTCAGGTTGAAAGAGAATTAGCAGAACGCAGAGCAACCGCAGAAATTGAAACATCTGCTGTCGCAGAATAATATAGGAGAATTAAAATGAAAAAGGTTATCAGTGTTTTATGTGCTTGTGTGATTTTATTCACAGCATTTTCCGTGACAGCATTTGGTGCTGATACAAGCTATAAGCCTTATGAAGAAAGTCAGTATTTCACTTATGGTGATTACGACATTCATTACCGAGTTATTCCTGCAAAAGGTGAAACAAAGGGCAGAATTATGATGCTTCACGGATTTATGTGTTCAACTTATGCATGGCGTAATATGGCAACTGAAATGACAAAAAAAGGTTATGAATGTGTCCTTGCTGACCTTCCTAACTTTGGTTACAGTACAAGAGAAACTCCCGATATGGAAATCATTGACCGTGAAATTCTTATTACTGAGCTTATGAAAAGCATTGCACCGATGAACGAGTGGATTCTTGCAGGTCATTCAATGGGGGGTGGTGTTGCAGTCAATATTGCAATCGAAAACCCTGTTAAAGCCCTTTTACTTTACTGTCCTGCACCGCAGAGTGAATTTCCTGAAGAAATGAAAGACCTTGTTCAATCCGACCTTATGAAAGGCACAATGAACGCTTTCTTCAAATACGGAACGAAGATTGACCCACTTGTTAAAATGGTTATCTTTATGGCAACTCTTGACTGTGGTTTCTCAAAGGATTACGATGTGAACGGTGTTACAGATGCAGTTCAGTATGATGGTTTTGGTGCCGGAATGTGCGAAATGATGTATAATGTAAAACCAACCGATTTAGAAAATGCAGATAAAATCAAATGCCCTGTACTTTTAGTTCAGGCAACAGGAGATTTAATTCTTAATTCTCAAATGAAAGACCAGATGAACTCTGCATTTCCGGATGCAACAACATACAATGTTTTCGGTGGCGGACATCAGTGCATTGAAAACAGAGCAAAGGAAATATCATTTGTAACTAATTGTTTTCTTAATAAAAATGTATAAGTAATATAAAAAGACCTGCGTTTCGTAACGAGTGCAGGTCAATCATTTCAAAATATTTAATAAGGAGAAATAGAAATATGTTCCCATTTGCAAAAATAATTTCTGCAATTGTTGCTTTTGTTATGATGATGCTTCCTTTTTCAAATCAGCCTGAAGAACAAAAGTGTAAGCCTGAATTCACAGGCACATTCATTCAGTCGTGGATGACCTCATCCTGGAATGACGAAAGATGGATAGAAGAAGTCGAAAATATGAAAAAAGCAGGTATTGAGTATCTTGTGCTTCAATGCCTTGCTGACAGAGGTTATGAGGAAAACGGTGGTCAGTGGAGTGTTTATTATGATACAGATGCTGACTCTCTTAAAGATGCTACATACGGCGGAGATTGTCTTGAGCCGGCACTTAAAGCTTGTCAGAATGCAGGAATCAAGGTTTTTGTCGGTCTTTCAATGTTTGATGATTTCTGGAACGAAGCAGGGCTTACTTCATTATATCAGGATGTTTGCCATGTTGCTGGTGATATGATAGAAGATATTTATAACAAATATGGCGAAAAATATGAAAACAGCCTTTATGGTTGGTATTTTACTCCTGAAATCAGCAACGGACTCCTTTGTCAGATTAGTCTTGACGGAATCATAAAGGGTATAAACCATATAATTGACAGAATTAATAAGGTTGACGAAACAAAGCCGCTCCTTATGAGTCCTTTCTATTCAGAGTATCTTTCAACTGACCCTATAACTACTCTTTCTAACTATGTGAGATTTTTCAACAAGGTTAATTTCCGTGACGGTGACATTTTTGCTCCACAGGATGCAATCGGTGCAAAATGGACAAGAATAGAAAATCTTGAAAGAACATGGAAGCTATACAAAGCTGCTGTTGATACATGTGATGCTGATATAAAGCTTTGGGCTAACTGCGAAAACTTTGACGGTGCAATCACAAGTGAAACTCTTGGTGGTATTCTTTCTCCGAAAATTACAGAAAACACCTCCAATGTAACTGCCACTCTTAACGGATTTGTTCGTCAGATGGAAATTGCTTCAAAATATGCAGAAAACATTATCACATTCTCATATAATCACTATTACAGTCCGTCAAATGTGAATCCTGCATTTATCAATACATACTATGATTATGTAGAAAATGGTTATGTGCTTGAAAATGAAGCACCGCAAGTTCCCGAAAACGCAAAGAAAATACAGACCGAAAATGGTATTGAGATTTCTTGGAACGAAGCCGTTGATAATTTTGGTATTGCATATTACCGACTTGAAAAAGACGGAGAATTCCTTGCAAGAATTGATAAATTTTACGGAACAGAAGACAATTACTTCGCAGATGAAAATGGTTCAATTAACAGTGTATATACCATTGAAACTGTTGATGCTGCCGGAAACAGCACAGGGAAAATAACAATTAACTGATAAATGAACATAATTTAAGGAGCATTTGCCAATGGCATTTGCTCCTTGTTGTTTATTTATTACATGTCCCACAGTATTCATATCCCTGTTGGAGATAATATTTTAAATCTTTTCCTTTAATTACTTTTTTGTTGTTTTCATTCATATTCTTTGCACCTGAACAATCAGGTTTATGTATCTTCTTTGATGATGTATTGAGAATGAACTCCGCATTTTTATCAACATCAATGTTTTCGCTCTCCGTTGTTTCTTCATCAAGCCAATTCTTACCTGTTGCGTAATCAATTACAACACCTGGTTGAACATTGTAACAATACACATTAAAGCAAATTCCGTCACCGTCATCCTCAACTGACCAGGCTTCCATCTGTACACCGTTTGCAACAAGGTTTTCACCGTCAAAAATCGGTGTTACACGATAAAGCACATGGTTCTCAGTTTCTTTTGCATAGTCAGCAATCATATTTTCAAAAGGCAACATACCTTGTGTATTCATATATCGTGTACCAGTAATCAGATTACTTGTGTTTGCATTTTCGCCTGTAAGCTGATGGCCAATCAAATGACAACGGTTATAAAGGTATCTTCCGTCAACAAAATCATATTTTGATGTTACCCAACCTGTAGGCTTCACCATGCCGATATCCCCTCTTTTTTCTGTTGGCATAATCTCAACACCAACACAGGCATAAGTCACACCGCAACGACCTAAATAATCAAGCTTTGCATATTCTTCAAAAGCTTCTGTTGTGTAATCATCCTCTGTAAATGACGGCTGATTGTCGTTGATTGCAACATAAGGACTGCCTGAATATTCAGGAATATCGTCAAGAGATACAATCACCTGAGTCGGATATGTTGCACCTTCATTTTCAGGGAAAATGTCACCGTTAAAAAGTGAGCCACCACAACCACTGAATGTAAGTACAAGCACAAGAATTATACTGATTATTGCTACGATTTTCTTATTCATATTTTACCTCACATATCTTTCTCTTGTAATTTTTTCGTGTGATGAGCCTTCAAAATCTACTGTTTCTGTCAAATTCCAATTTTCAAGGTCAATATTAAAATATGTATCGGCAGGATACAATCTGTTCCATTTGTACACGATTATTTCTTCAATATCTTCTTCATTTACAAAAAAATTCTCTGCAAAGAAGTAGCCATATTCAATTTCAGCAGGATTTTCAATTACCTCAACTGAATTTTCAGGAAAGAGCTTTGCTGAATACTCACTTGTGTAAAGTTTTTCGTCTTTACATAGTTCAAGAACATTTTCAATTAAGATTTTGTCACGACTTTGACGACGTTTATTAAACATCATACCATTATTGTCATCAAGACAAACAATAAGTTTCATAATTATCACCCAGACAAATTCTAACACAGATAAATATTTGTTTCAATAATAATTCTTTATTCCCTGTCCTTTTTATGGTATAATCATTTACACGGTGGTGAGAAAATGAAAAGATTTGCAAAGGTATATGTTGAAATTTCAAATATCTGCAATTTAAAATGCTCATTTTGTCCGGGAACTACACGAAATCCAAGGAGAATGAGTAAAGACGAATTCAGAATTGTCCTTGAAAAAATTAAAGATTATACTGATTATATCTATTTTCATCTTCTCGGTGAGCCTCTTTGCCATCCCGACCTTGAAAGCTTTTTGCAGATTGCGGAAGAAATGAAATTCAAGGTAATCATCACCACAAACGGAACACTTTTAAATAAATGCAAAAACATACTTCTTAATTCAAATTCTCACTATAAAACAGTTATTTCTCTACATTCATTTGAAGCAAATGACAACAAAATATCATTTGAAAACTATCTTAACGACTGTTTTTCTTATGCAAAAAGTGCTGAAAACAAAAAAATCGTCGTTCTAAGACTCTGGAACAACGGTGGAAAGGACACTTTGAATAATGATATTTTAAATGTTCTTGAAAAATATTTCCCGAAACCTTGGAATGAAGAACGAAACGGCACACGAATCGGTAAAAAAATCTATATCCAATACGGTGATAAGTTCGATTGGCCGACACTTGAAAGTAATAATGTAAATGAAAATGTATTTTGCTATGGTCTCCGTGACCAGATTGGTATATTAGTTGACGGAACAGTTGTCCCCTGTTGCCTTGACAGTAACGGTGACATTCCTCTTGGCAAAATTTTTGAAGATAATATGAAAAATATCCTAAACTCCCAAAAAGCACAGAATATTTACAACGGTTTCTCAAATCGAACAGCATGTGAAGAATTATGTAAAAGATGTAGCTTCGTGAGGAAGTTTTGATGAAATCAAATCAAGGCGAAGCATTGTATGTAATCCGTCGCAGACGGAATGTAATCACAACGATGTTTTGTGTTTACAACTTGTTTTTGTCAAAAAATGAAATCACTCAAAACAGCCCGATAAATTGGAATTTGTCAATCAGAAAACACCGTTATTATATTTTTTCTGCACGCAAAAAATGCAGATAAATCCGATTATTAATCCAACAATTAATACCGCAACCGCAACCAATGTAATCTTTTCCGAATCTCCCAGCAGACTTACTATTCCGCTAAGCAAAAGTGCCGTTGAGATAACAAACATAGCTTTTCCGAAAGATTTTCCATATGCGGATTTATCGGTAACGTTTGTTTGATGATAATCATGAATCAAATTGGTTTTTCCCCGATATATTGCAACACCTATCACAACAAAAAGTGTCGCTGTCAAAAACATAATTATCGAATATGTAATCATAATATTACCTCGTCAAATTCTTATTTGTCGGGCTGATTATAGCACAACAATTGTTATTTTACAAGGGTATACGTTTGGCAATAAAAAAGAACTATTTTTTTGAAACTTAACTTCTTGAAAATAGGTCTTATGTAAGAAAATATTAAACTTTAGTGATTTCACCGGTTCAAATCCGAGTTGTTAATAAAAATGGTAATTTTTAGACTTTTGGTTTTTACACATAAATGTAGTCATAAAAAAGCTGAAACCCCTTGATATTCAAGGGGTTTCGGGCTTTTGGTCTAAATTAAGACCTCATCATGGCAGTACGTCTCATTTTAGAACCATATTAAATTGAATAAGCAAATCTGTATAATATATTTGTATCTGTATCAAAGATAAACAATTCAAAATCTCTTGTATCTTCTTCGTCATATTCAATAAACCAATAATCATTTGTATCAATTATTGACACATCAAAATCATAATTCTCATAAAGCGATTTTTCCTCTTCATTTTCGCTATCCTTCGATGATGAAACCCAAAGCTCAAACTCAGAAACATTGAGTTTAATTTCTTCAACATCACTTTCTGTAATTTGGGATAAATATTCATTATTAACTTTAGTTGATTTATATGTATATTTTGAGTAAGTGCCACCGTCTTGCCACCAACCATATCTATAATGCTCTTCTGTAGTAAATTCACCCATAGAAGTTATGAGCAAATCAGAATTAGTCGGTTCAACCGTACTGTCCAAATATGAAAACAAGCCAACAATTGCACCATGAATAGCCAATGCTCCGCAAATTAAAATAACGAGTGAAATTAAAATGATTTTAATATTCTTTTTAGTTTTGTTGTTCATTAAACGTAACACCCCTTTATTTGTCTTTAAGAGTTTTACAACTTGCAATTAACATTCTTCTTATACGACCGCAAAGGTTTCTGTTCTTTTTATATGCACCTTCATCAATAACATTTGTATTAAATAAAAGTTGCAACCAACCTTCAGTTTCACTACATTCTTTTAGTGCAATTTCAAACTTAGAAAGCATATCTGCCCTGCTTTGTCCGTAATTTGCTTCACGGATATTCGCATAAACACTACTTGAACTTTTTCGGATTTGAAACTGTGTATTTGACGGTGCTTTAATATTTTGACAAAGCAATTCAATATCAGTTGCTAATTGTTCAGCGTAAATCAGCAAATAATTTTGGGGCATACAATCACTTCCTTTGCAACGATTATACTATAAATCCCCAATAAAATCAACGGCTTGCCGTTGTATATCATCAATTCCGTAGGAATTGCATATCATCAACTTCGTAAGAAGTTGTATATCATCATTGCGAAAGCTTTTTGATACACGCTAAAGCGTGATGATATACAGTCCTAACGGACTGATGAGATACA
>CALCTT010000032.1 GCA_937906895.1 uncultured Clostridia bacterium
CCCTCGGCGGCCGTTAGCCGTTACCCTGCTGTATGATGCTCGGACTTTCCTCATAAGTTTAAACTTACGCAACTGCCCAACTTACTCATTAATTATTAAATTGTAACACCGTCTTTTTTAGTCTGTGTAATTTTATTACCGTCAACCATATAGACATTTTTTGAAATATCCATCATAGGCTTATCTGCCATTGAATCGGTGTAAAATTCATCAATAACAACATCGCCATAAATGGAACGGAATACATCAAGCTTATGTTCCTTATAACATATACTGTTGATTTCGCCCTTTATAGGGTCAATATCAGAGCCTATGTAATGTTTGATTCCGATTCTGTCGCAAATTATTTTTAATAAACAATAGGGACAACCTGAGACAACAATATCATCCTCATGTTGAATATCAAAATAAATCTGCTTTACTTTATGTTGGTGGCAATCCCAGAATTTTTCAAACTCATCATTGATATTTTCGTATTTCTGACAATACTCCTTAAAAGCAGCACCATAGCTTGCCATTGCTTCATCAACAGTAATTTTATCAAATTTATAGCGGATAAAATCCTTTATGAATTTTGGTGCAAATCTGACGATAGTTTTAAAATCCTTCTTGAGAAAATAAAGAAAAACATCAAATATACTTTCGCCGTCATAAATTGTATTATCAAAATCAAATACTCTCATAGTTTAAAAACCTCGTGATGAGCCACCGCCACCAAAGGAGCCACCGCCGCCTCGGAAACCACCGCCACCACGGAAACCTCCACCGGAGAAACAACCTCGTGAGCCTCCTGAAAAACCACCATAGAATGTAGGACCGCGATAACTTCTTCCACCGCCGTGATAAGTACCGCCACCGTGGTTGGAATCATCTGAACCTCCACCTGCAAGCTTACTGATAAAAAGGATAATCAATATCAATGCAAATGTAATTACAAACAGCATTATTCCTCCAAGTTCGTCGGAATCATCATTACTTACTGAATATGAATAATCGTAATCATCATAGCCAATCTGATAGTGAGGATTAAGCTCTATACCATATTCCGTACAGACATCACCGGCAATCGCTTTATATGCTTCAAGAAGTCCTGTTGAAAAATCGTTATTACTGAGATACGGAACAGCATAATCATCAAGTATTCTGCCTGTTCCTGCATCAGTAAGACAACCTTCAAGACCATAACCAACCTGAATAGTTACCTCTCTATCGTTTACAGAAAGTAGAAGTACAGCACCATTACTCGTTTCTTTACTGCCTACTCCCCATTCGCGACCTAATTCAAGGGCATAATCGTTCACTTCATAGCCGTCAAGTGAGTCAACAGTTACAACTACCACCTGTGCTGAGGTCTGTTTATATAAATCAACACCGATTTTCATAATTTCCTGTTCGTTTTCTTCACTTATAACATCAGCGAAATCATTTACAAAGAAATCATTTGTAGGTTCAGGAATATTAATAGCCAAAGACGAAAAAGACAGTGATAATATTAGAATTGATATTATTAAAATGAATTTTATCTTTTTCATACTCTTATCAATTATTCAAAATCAACTGTTGGAGCAGATTGTGATGCCTCTGTAGCTTCAAAAAGGTCAACCTTTTCAAAACCGAACATACCTGCAATAATTACAGTAGGAAATTTTTTGATTGATGTGTTGTAATCTGTTGCAACATCATTATAATCCTTACGAGCTGTTGAAATTCTGTTTTCAGTACCTTCAAGCTGGTCCTGTAATGCGATAAAATTCTTATCTGCCTTAAGTTCAGGATAATTTTCAACGACAACTAAAAGTCTTGAAAGAGCTGATTCAAAGCTTGCATTTGCTTCTGTATATTCTTCAGGAGTTGATGCTGAATTAAGCTTTGCTCTTGCATCGGCAAGTGCTGAATATACGCTTTCTTCGTGTGCAGCGTATCCTTTAACTGTATTTACAAGGTTAGGAATCAAATCTGCTCTGCGTTGAAGTTGCACTTGAATCTGTGCATCAGCATTTTCAACATTCGCCTGTTTTTCAACAAGTCCGTTGTAAGATGAAACTAAACTACCACCAAGAATTGCGACAACTGCAACAAGTGCAATTACAATAATTAAGCCTTTTTTCATTTAAAATCATCCTTTCGTTTTAAAGTAAATAATAATTAATCGTCAAATCCGTTCGGATTATTGCTCTGCCATCTCCAAGAGTCCTCACACATCTCAAGAAGGTCTCTTTCTGCTTTCCAGCCAAGTTCTTCATAAGCCTTTGTAGCATCTGAATAACAAACATCAAGGTCACCGGGACGACGCTCAACAATCTTGTATTCAACCTTCTGTCCTGAAGCCTGCTGGAATGCCTTGACAATATCAAGAACGCTATAACCGTTACCTGTACCAAGGTTATAAACATTAACCTTTGGTTCATCCTTAAGAATTTTTTCAACAGCCTTAACGTGACCAAGTGCCAAGTCAACAACGTGAATATAGTCGCGAACACCAGTACCGTCATGAGTGTTATAGTCATCACCAAAAACATTAAGATATGGTAATTTACCGATAGCAACTTGTGTAATATATGGCATAAGATTATTTGGAATTCCGTTTGGATTTTCACCGATACGACCACTCTTATGAGCACCAATTGGGTTAAAGTAACGAAGAAGTGTTACTGCCCACTCCTTATCAGCCTTATGGAAGTCGTCAAGAATAATCTCAATCATATATTTTGTTGTGCCATAAGGATTTGTTGTTCCGCCTGTTTTCATATCTTCCTTAAGTGGTGAAACATTGTTCATACCGTAAACAGTAGCTGAAGAACTGAAAACAATCTTTTTGCAGTTATATTCAGCCATAACTTCGCAAAGAGCTAATGTACCACCAATATTGTTATCGTAATACATTAAAGGCTCACGACAGCTTTCACCAACTGCTTTTAATCCTGCAAAATGGATACAAGCGTCAATTTTATGATTCTCAAATACCTTTCGCATATTCTCTTTATCACGAATATCATAAGGATAGAATGAAAAATCCTTACCTGTTAATTCCTTTACTCTGTCAAGTGATTTTTCACTTGAATTATAAAGATTGTCAACGATAACAATTTCGTAACCGGCATTTAAAAGTTCAACACATGTGTGTGAACCAATAAACCCTGCACCGCCTGTAACTAAAATACTCATACAATTGCCCCCTTAGTGATTGTTGTACCTTCATAATACTTTGCAAGAATGTTTTTATATGAATGACCTTCTGATGCAAGCTGTCTTGCAGAATTAAGGCTCATACCAACACCATAACCCTGACCATAAGATATAACAGTAAATCTTGAAAGTGCTTCATCATAAGTAATTGAGAAGCAGAGAGAAGGTAAATCAACAGGATTCATAATATTCATTCTGAAATCCATACCGGTCATCTCAACACCATTGAATGAAACTGATGTAACATAACCGACATGCTCTGAAATTGAAGCATCATGTGATTTTACAACAACCCATTCAGCAGGATTTTCAGGAAGAATTGCAGTACTGTTATTTTTAAGTAAAATTGCTTTCATTTCATCAACTGAATAAATTTTTTCTGATACAAAATCTTTTGCTTTAGAATCTACTTCTTCATCTGATTTTACACTCTTGAGATACGGCAATTTAGCTGACATATCAAATGGAGAGCCTGCTGAAAGACTATGATATACAGGAAGAGCAATCGCATTGTTAAATGTGAGATATTCACCATAAACATCTTCAACCGCATCCATTATAACACTATTATATGTTTCAGAAATTCTTACTCCTTCAATATTAAAGCCGTTTCCAAGGAATTTAAGACAAGTGTAAGCAGCAACTGTATGTGCTTTAACAGCCTCAAGTCTGTAGCCTGTACCTAACTCAGCTGTGATAAGTCTTGCAAGAGCAACTTTTGGCTCAATTTTCTCACCATTAACAGTTATATATTCAGGTGCAGGATTATTCTGCATCATTTTTGCAGAAATTTCTGATTCATCCATGCTCAAAATCTGTGAAACAAGATAATCAGATAATTTCATAAGACTTGGATTATAAGGCTGCACATAAGAATTCTCGGTAGTTGTTTCAGTTGGTGGCTCAGTTGTACTGATATCATCTGTTGTGCTTTCTTCTTTATTGAAGATTGAACCAAATGCATCAGCTATGCCACCATTATCCTTATTCTGAGAAAGAATACCGATTACTGCACAAAGAATAATTGCAATACCAACAACAATTGCAAGAATTGCTAATGGCTTTTTATTAACGATTTTCTTATCTTCTTCTGTGATAGCATTGTCGTCTGAAATTTCAATTCCTACGCTTCTCTTACCTGATGCTTTATCAGCAACAAGCTCAATCAATTCAATAGCAGCACTTTCAATAAGGTCTTGTTCAGTTTCATTTTCTGCCTTATAAAGTTTTCTTACAAGTGCAGTATCATCCTTTGAAACAGCGATACAAATGTATTCTACATCATTTGCCGAATATATGTCGCTGATACAAGCACCGATATTTGCTGCTGATAAGTCAAGACTTGCACGTGCAAGCTGTGCAGTATATTCTGTAGGATTAATATTTCCTTTATCCTCAACATAAGGTGTGAAAACAAAAGCATCATTAAAGCCTTTCACTGAATTACCACAGCTCTTAAGAACTTCTGCATTTCTTGTTCCGTTGACTGCAACAAGTGAGTTTGCCTCTAAAATACTGTTAACTGCAACTGCTACTTTTGCTTCAATTGGTGATAATGCTGCTGTTTCTTCGTAAACCACATCAGAAACTACACGTTCACTCAAAAAAGGCACTAAACCATTTCTTAAAATCCCATCAATTCTGTCATTATCAATAGGAAGAAGAACAAGATATTGACTGTCATTTTCCATAACCATACCTGAATATAAGCCATCTTCACTAACAAAAACGGTTGCAGGTTCAGGGAATGTTGAAAATGCCTTTTTCTTTTTATCATCAAGCTCTGATGATTCAATTTTATTAAGAACAGTAGGATTATATACAACATCTGTTCCGAATGCCTGAATCAAAGCATTTTTAAATTTTAAGTAATTCCTTACATCAACTGCTGTAATTATAAGTCCTTCGTCTTCAAGAGCCTCCTGCAAAGCAACAAACATTTCTCTGATATCTTCAAATTCAACGAACTTGCTCTCATCAGTAAATGGATTAATACTGCTTTCTAATCTTGCCTGAAAACGAGAATAGGACATACTTTTGTCAACATTAAGTGCTAACACTTTAGTTTTCATATCCAAAAACCTCTCTTATTCCCTATTATTTCTCTATATTTATGCAAATGGATTGTTATTACCATTATTGTCATACCACGCTTGTGGATATTTAGGTGATGTGTTAGGTGTAACTGAATCAACATCAACATTTGTCGTTTCGTTGTCACGAACTAATCTGCCCATCACAACAAATCTTGCACCATCAAATTCATTTGAGGTTGTAACAAGAGTAATAATTTTATCATCAGTCTGCACCGAAATATCTGTATTAAATATGCTTCTTGATTTCACTTCATTGATAAACTCACTAAATTTAGCGTCTGAAACAAAATCTGTTGTGGCATAACTAAAGCCACCATCCGTTGCAGGATTATCTGTTGCTATAAATGCTGCAAAAACTTTAAAAGTATATGTTTCATAAAGCGTGCTGAATTCAATTAACGGAGCATTTTTATAACCTTCAACAGTCTTGTACTGGTCAAGAGATGCAAACATAAGATTATTTGACATATACGGACCATAAATTATTGTGTTATCATCCAGACCCTGAGTATTATTTTTATAATGAAGATACGGACAACCGAAATTATTTGAATTTTTATAAAAATCTCTTGTTAAATAATATTCATTATCATTGCTCTGCACAATCTGAGTATCAAGATTTGTATTATTGATTTTTAACCAACCAACTAAATCCTGATTAACATAATAAAGATATGCAAACTTTGAATTCATTCCTGCAGGAAAAACTGTTCCTGAGCTTTGAGCATACCGGCCTTTCCAATCCTCAGCATACTTATTACCCTCAAGCTTATCAACAGTTGCTAACTGACCGCTTGAAGAAATTGATTTGTTTTGCTGTTCAATAAAAATATCAACAATACCTATAATGCAACATACAATCAAAACAATTGATATATCCATTGCAATTTTGCGGATTTTTTCTTTACCGCTATCTGATTTAACGGGAATAAAAAACTTGATAAAGTCACCTAACATCTCGTTAAATGTTTTTACTCGTTTTTTTGCTGCAACAGGAGTAACTTCCAAGTCTTCCTGAACAGGTGCATTGTCAAAATCCTTAATTACAGGAATTTCATTGAAGGTGAATTGTTCAGTAATATCAATAAATGTAGTACCGTTTTCAACAATTGACTTTCCCTCACCTGTATATGCTTTATCACTCATTTCAGGTGAAGCCAAGTTATCTTCATCCTTAATTTCAGTTTTTGGTTCATTCAATTCATCATCAATACCAAGCTCTGAACGAAGTTTGTCAAAAGAAAGCATACTGTTATTGTTTTCTTTTTTACTCATTACTTCTTAACCTCTACAGGATACCATCTTTCGTCATTCTTAAATGGGTTTTCAATACCGTGCTTATTGTAATAAAGCTGTGGATATTTTGGATTTTCATTGATATATGCCTTTGATGTATCAACTGTTGGGTCTTCACCAGGTCTTACAGCACGAGCAATAACAACAATACTTGTCTTTGCACGATAATTTGATGTATCAAGATTTCTACAGCAAGATGATAATGTAAGAATTCTGTCGCCATCCTTAATATCAACACCTGTATAGTATAATGTACGCTTATTCAATTCCTGAACATAGCCCTTGAAGTTAGGTCCTTCCATGTGAGGATAAATAAAGTTAAATACATAACCGTTATCTTCAGTCGGAACCTGATTTGTAATAATTACAGCATAAATCTTCCACTTGTAATACTTATCAAGTGTATTAAATTCAATTACAGGATGTTCCTTATAGAATTCAATATCATCATACTGTGCAAGGTCAGAGAAAACCTTACCGTCATAAGAGTTATGACCGTAAATGATTGTATTAGCATCAAGGTGTGATGGGTCATTACGATAGTCCATAAAGATTGCACCACGATATTCTGATTCTTGTTCAAAATTGTGGTCCATATAATAATCGTTATCAACTGTCTGAAGAACAGGTGCATTAATATTTGTACCAGGAATTGTAATCCAACCTACTGTTTCAGGATTCTTTGCAAGATATTCTGAATAATCAGGTCTTTCTTCTGGTTCAGTTGTTTGTGTCTGTTCTGTTGATGGGTTGTTGCTTTCATCAACATTTCCCTCATTATTCTTGTCGATAAAGAATTTTGCTAAAAATACTGAAGCAACAAGAAATACAACAACACAAACAGCAATAATTATCTTTTTTACATTAGCATTGTTTTTCTTTTCCATAATTTTAATCTCCTATCATTTTAATTATCATTTTCAAGGCTTCATCAGAAGCACTTGTTCGATTACTGTTTCTTATATCATCAGAAAAGCTATTATTCAGTTTTTTTACAACCGTTTCTTTTCCGTCCGATACTGCTAAAAATATTAAACCAACGGGTTTATCGGTGTTATCTGAATTAGGTCCTGCAATTCCTGAAACGGAAACCGCAATATCGGAACCTGAAATTTCAAGTGCACCCTGAACCATTTCACGCACAGTCTGTTCACTTACTGCGCCAAACTGTTCAAGCGTTTCGTGCTTTACACCAAGGACTTTTTCTTTTATTTCATTACTGTAACTTACGATACCGCAATTGAAAACTGCTGACGAACCGCTGACATCAGTGATTCGTTTTGCAATAAGACCACCTGTACATGATTCGGCACAAGATAACACAAGATTTTTTTCATAAAGTTTAGTTACTACTATCTCTTCAAGCTTCATAACTTAACTCCTAAAAGCAGATATTATTGATTGTCACATTATTTAATGCTCTTTCAATAAGACCTTCAACATCAAGTGCTTGTTCCGCAGTTTCGATAATTGAAATCTGTGGTTTAGTTTTAGGATGTTTTGGAGTAAATACTGTGCAACAATCCTCATAAGGTTCAATCGAAATGTTAAATGTGTCAATCTTTCTTGAAACTTTAATTATTTCATCCTTATCAAGACCGATAAGAGGTCTGAAAACAGGCATTCCGACAACTGCATCTGTACAAGCAAGAGCATTTAATGTCTGACTTGCAACCTGACCAAGACTTTCACCTGTTATGAGTGCTTTTGACTCTTCCTTTTCAGCGATTCGTTGTGCAATTCTCATCATAAATCTTCTCATAATGAGAGTGAACAATTCCTCAGGACACTTATCTCTGATTTCCTCCTGAATTTCAGTAAAACCAACTGTAAGCAAACAAATATTACCGCTATACTTTGAAACCTTACGAAGAAGATTATGAACTTTTTCTTCTGATTGAGGTGATGTGTATGGTGGTGAAGCAAAATGAATTGCATTAAGCACAAGGCCACGCTTTGCCATCATATATGCAGCAACAGGGCTGTCAATACCACCGGAAATAAGAATTGAGGCTTTACCTGCTGTTCCCGTTGGCATACCGCCTGCACCCTTAGTCTGATTACCACGGATAAATGCAAATTTCTCTCTTATCTCAATAGTAACGAGAATATCCGGGTTTCTCACATCAACCTTAAGATGCGGAAATTTACTTAAAATCGCACCACCGACCTCAGCGGAAATCTCAGGTGATTTAAGCGGAAATTTTTTATCCGAACGCTTACCCTCAACCTTAAAGGTTTTTGCATCTTTTAACTGGTCAGCAAGATATAGAGGTGCTTGTTCAAGTATTACTGACATATCCTTTTCCACCTGCAAGGCTCTTGAATATGCTGCGATACCGAAAACACGACTAATTCTGTCACTTACTTCGTCCATATCTATGTAATCATCCATTGGAATTACCGATACTGTGGATTGCTCTTTTCTATACTCAAATTCACCAAGAGGTTTAATTCGTTTACGGATATTTTTTATCAATATATCTTCAAATGTAGAACGGTTTAAGCCTTTCAACGCAAGCTCTCCGTTCTTAATAAGTATAATCTCTTTCATATTCATCTCCTGACACGGTTAATTGTTTCAATTATTCCATTATACAACATTTCCATATCATTTTCTGTGGTAAATTTTGACAAGCTGATTCTTATTGCACTATCAATGCTTTTAGGTGAAACACCCATAGCAGTAAGAACATTACTTCTGTGTCCTTTTGCACAAGCTGACCCTGCCGAAACATAAATTCCCATAGAAGACAATGAGTTGAGCATAACCTGCGACGGAACTCCCTCAACAGAAATGTTAATAATATATGGTAAAGCATCTTCCGGTGAGTTTACATAAACCTTATCAACAGAACTGATTTTACGGATAAAACAATCTCGTACACTCTGAACATTACGGTAATTCTTTTCAACATTACCAATGTCATTTACCGCTTCACCAAATGCACAAATTGCAGGTAATGCTTCAGTTCCTGAAATCATTCCACTTTCCTGCCCACCACCAACAATATGAGGAAGAATACGGACACTATTGCTTACAAACAATGCACCTGCACCTTTTACACCATGGATTTTATGAGCACTCATACTCATAAGGTCAATACCCATTTTTTTAGGTTTAAGAGAAAGTTTACCAAATCCCTGAACTGCATCACAATGAAAATATGCTTTTGATTTGCAGTCCTTAATTATGCCTTTAACCTTTGAAATATCCTGAATTGAACCAACTTCGTTATTAACTGCCATAATGCTGACAAGAATTGTATTATTATCAACTGCATTTGAAAGCTCATCAAGATTTATTTTTCCTTTTGAATCAGGCTTTAAGTAAACGACCTCATAACCCTGTTCCTCAAGAGTTTCAAAGCACTTAAGTACACTTGGATGTTCAAACAATGTGGTAACAACTTTTTTACCGTCACGACGGCGAGCTTTTTCAGTACCGAAAATTGCTGTATTATTAGCAATAGTTCCGCTTGGTGTGAAAAAAACCTCATTTTCTTCACATCCGAGAAATGAAGAAACCGTTCTGCGAGCACCATCAAGTTCTTTTTTAGCACTGAATCCGCAAGCGTGAAGTGAGGATGGATTGCCAAAATTTTCGTTCATCATTTCAAGTGCTTTTTTTACCGATTTTTCGCACGGTTTTGTTGTTGCACTGTTATCGAGATAAACGCTCACATTCTTTGCCCCCATTTTACATACTTAAACATAGTAATTATACTACATATTAATCCATTTGGCAAATAAAAATTGCATTTTTTTACGCATAATTTTAAATTTTTTGTGAACAATATTTCCAAAAGTTTAAAGGAGTGCTTTATTTTGGAAAAAACGCCTTTTCTGACTCGTAAAAAAGCAAGAATTATACTGTTTACATCTACACTTGTTATTGTTTTACTCATCACATCCGTTGTACAAACAATCAAAGCAAACAAGTATGAACAAGAAGCAACTTTAGCAAAACAGATGGCTTTATCTGCTCTTGATGAAAATCTCAATAACATTTCAACAAATCTCGAAAAAACAATATACGTGAGCACGCCAACAATGCTATCAAAACTATCAGCAGAGTTATGGAGAGAAGCATCAGGGGCTAAGATGAATCTTTCTATGTTGCCAACCGGTGAAAACACAATCTCCAACACATACAAGTTCCTTTCTCAAGTTGGTGAATTTGTAATGTCTCTTGAAAGAAAAAGTGCAAATGGTAAAAAGCTGACAGATGAAGAAAGAAAACAATTAAAGGATTTATATTCATTCTGTAACGATTTGAACGAGCAGATTAACCAGATGTGCTACGATATGCAATATGGTAATTTCTCTTTTGAGGAAATTGATTCAACTATTATGAGCAATAACAGTGACCTTAAATTTGCAAGTCAGGGTTTTGAAGATACTGAACAGACTTTGACAGATTTACCAACGCTTATTTATGATGGACCTTTTTCTGACCATTTGACTCAAAGTGAACCAAAGCTGTTGAAAAATCTTGAAAATATCACCAAAGAAAAGGCTTTAGAAATTGCAAAAAATATTTGTATTTCGGAAAAAGACGAGTTATTTTTTTCACATGATGATGACGGTGATATCCCCTGTTATGTTTTTAAGAATGAAAACTGTTCAATAGCCATCACAAAACAGGGCGGTAAGCCATGCTATATGTTAAGCTCTGATTTTTCAGGAGAAAGCAAAATCAAATATAGTGAAGCTATAAGAAATGCTGAAAGCTTTCTTCAAAAAATCGGCTATAAAAATATGAAGGAAAGTTATTACTTTACAGATGACGGAATTTGCACAATAAACTTTGCTGCTGTTAAAGACGGAATAGTAATGTATCCTGATTTAATCAAGGTTTCTGTTTGTCTTGAAAAAGGAAATGTTCTTTCATTTGATGCATCGGGATATATTTCAAACCACATTGAAAGAGATAATCTTAATGTTGCCTTATCAAAAAAACAAGCTGAAAGTGTCCTTAATAATCATTTGGAAATCATTGACACTCAACTTTGTGTAATACCGACTGAATGGGCAACCGAACAGTTATGTTATGAAATTCATTGCAAAACTGATGAAGGTCAGGACTTACTGATTTATATCGACTGCAAAACAGGTGAAGAAGATAATATTCTAATACTTCTTTACAGTGACGGTGGCGTTTTAACAAAATAGAATAAATAAGATAATATAACAAATAATATTAATACAAATTTTTAGGAGGCAAAAAAATGAAAAAAGCAATTATTGTTTCACTTTTAGTTACTGCTTTGTTTTGCGTATTCTTGACAGGTTGTAACAATGCTGAGGACGGAATGGTGACAGACAGCGACGGAGGTACAAGCACAACTACAACCACAAGAAATAATAGCGAAAACAATTCAAGCACTACAAATAAGAACAACACAATGGACGACATGATTACTGGTGCAAGTAATGCAGTTGACGATGCTGCAACAAATGTCGGAGAAGCTGCATCAAATATTGTTGGCGGTGTCGGCGAGGCTGCATCTGATGTTGCAGATGGCGTAGGAAAAGGCGTAAAAGATTTGATGGAATAATATAAGTTTATATAACAAAAATGACGGAGCCTTGTTGCTCTGTCATTTTTATGCAAATTATAATTTATCGGGATGATTAATTTGTAAGGGACGATGCCCACATCGTCCCGTTTGGGTTTAACAGTAACTTATTGCGGGCGGATGTGGGCATCCGCCCCTACGAATTGTGCTCGTTAAACTCCAATTTGTGATTATATTTAATTATCTTTTTGTCTTTTCTCCATTCTCTTCCAGCTGATGAAACCATACATATCATTTACAAAAAAAACAATAAAGCAAATTACAACTGAAAGGTACGAAATATCACTTATACTTGCCATTGTCCACAACACAATTAACACCAAATCATTCATAGCATAAGCCAATGCAAAAAACGGACTTCTCCGAATTGTGAGATAAACTGCAAGGAAACTTGTTGTTACGGAAAATGTGCTTGGAATAAGGTTTGCAGTATTAAAATATTTCAATATAAAATAAAAGACAATTGTTACAATTAGTGTAAGAACAAGCATAAAAGCAATTTCTTTTTTTGAAATACTATTCACCTTTACCTGCGATTTATTGCCTTTATACGGATTTTTAAGCCAAGCAATCAACGCAAAGAGTGCCATCGGCATCGACATACAAAGATATGTAATCATTTCACCGTAATAGGCAAATCTATAAGAAATTATTCCATAGAGAATACTGAAAATAATTGTTAAAAACTGTCCTAAAGGATTTCCTTTTGCATTAAGTATTAAAAATGTTGCACCGATAATTGATGCCAACAGTGTGAGATAATCTTTATCTTCAAAAATAAAAAATGTTGCTACGATTATTATTACCGACGATAACCAAAGTCCTATTTCAAATTTTGTAAAATAACTAAAAGCTTTTTTCATATATTCCTCCAAAAAAATAACACCCACTGATATATCTTCAAAGACCTAACGATATATCAAATGGATGCTTCGCATCACACTACCCGGTGGCAGTATATTTAGTTTTGATAATTCACATTTTGTTCGTTTATGAGATTATATAATATCAACTGATTATTGTCAAGATTTTCTCTGTTGATATCAACTGCAGATATCTGATTATTGTTATAGGTTGTATAATAGAAAATTCCTTTATCCGCATTACAACAAGAAGAATATAGAGTTTTTTCAAAGGTATCTCCCACTCTTGCACAGCCATTAGTTTGTGAAACTGTTTGAAGAATATGGAAAAACTGACTTATGCTTTCACTTTCCGAGTCGTCACAGACAGAATTTAATCTTGTAAATGCTGCTCTTACAAATCGTGACATTGAGGATAAATCACCGGGCAAACCAATTGCCCCCATTCCCCTGCTGTATTTGTTGAGGTCAAACCCTTCAGCAAATCGTGTTTCAGGCTCTTCACGGGTAAGACTCATATAATTATTGAGATTAAAAATCTGCATTGGAAACTCGGGATTGTTTGTCAATACGTGAACGGGATTGTAATACACCTTCAAACCCTCCTGAACACACTCAATGGTTATTGAGTAATCTCTGTCGGAAAGCATCCAATGAAGCTCTGCTGTTTCTAATTCATCATTGAATGGTGTTGAAACAACATTGATATTATCAAGTAATTCTCTTGCTTCATCAACGGATGAACAGTTTCCAAGCACATAAGGAATCAGTTCAAAAACACATATATTTTCTTTATCAATATTAAAATCATTGTAAACGGCACTTGTTTTAAAGCTTAACCCTGCCATAGAAAGACCTTTTTCATTTGTTGCTTCATAATACAAGGGGTAATCATCAACATTAATGCCTATTCCTATCATTGCAAGATGATTTTGATTTTCTCGTAGATGTTTGAATTTAAACGGATAATTTCTTGGTGTAATTATTACTTTTTCACCATAAGAACATTCCATATCAAGATTTCTGCCGAAATAATGGTCTTTTGTTGTGAGAGAAATTGAAGTACACACAGTAATCACGTCCTTTGAGATTAGTATGTGTACTTCTTAATGAATTATTTTTTTCTTACAATAGAAATTGTAGCTTCGTTGACTATAAAGAGTGCTGTAACAAGTGCTAACAAAACAAACGTTGTAATTTTAAATGTTGTTGCAGTTGCAACAAAACCAAATATAAGTTGAACACCAAAGCCTATACCATAAGCACCACCCATGTGGAAGCCTGTTATATCTGCTGAATATTCTTTACCAAATCTTTCGGGCACACTATGAAGAACACTTGGGAATATTGGTCCGAAGCCAATACCAATAAGAAGTAATCCTAAAAAAGAAATGTTACCTAACGGAAGTGTTAAAAGAACCATACCTAAAAATGACACAATTATTCCGCCACGAATCATTGTATTGTCAGTAGTTTTCATAGAAATAAAGCCCGAAATAATTCGTCCTACCATTATTCCACCAAAGAACAATGATATACATTTTGCTGCTTCGGCCGGTGACAATAAATGAACATTAACAAGATATGATGCTCCCCAAGTGCCGATTGTAAACTCCATACTACAATAAAGACCTTGTGAAAGAATACTTGGCAAAACACCTTTGATTTTTAATATTTCAAAAAGGTTTTTTTGTGACTCTTTTGACTCTTCTTTTGAAAAATCTTCTTTAATAATTTTCCATTTATTAAGCGTTAATGCAATTATAATGCCAATTGATAACTGCAACAGTGCAATTACACGATAGCCATTTCTCCATGAGCCTGTTTCATCTGTTAAAAATGCCGACATAATCAAAGGGCTTATTGTAACGCCAACACCCCAACAAGCGTGAAGCCAATTCATGTGCTGGGCCTTATAGTGAAGTGAAATAAAATTGTTAAGTGCAGTATCAATAACACCCGCACCATAGCCCAATACAACCGCACCAAGCATCATAATCACAATATTAGGTGAAACGCTCATAATAAAAAGTCCGGCAACTGTGAGTAATGTTGAAATAAGTGTAACCTTACCTGTGCCAAGTTTTCTTATAAGCCAACCTGAAATAAAACTTACGCCACCTGTACAAGCACCCGTTATAATACCATAAAGAGAAGCAAAGCTTTCATTAATACCAAAGTCAAGATGTATTACAGGCCAAGAAGCTCCAAATAAGGAATCAGGCAATCCTAAAGATATAAACACTATGTAAATAATAACTAACAATAATGTCATAACGCACCTCAAATAATTTTACAGTATTCTAACACAATCCAATTTTATAATCAATACAATAAGAAATATATAATAATTTATATAAAAAAGACAATATTTCGCATTGAATTAGTAATCATTATACTCTATAATAATTACATAACAAATATGGAGAAGTGATATGAAAACTATTGTTCCGAATTACTATAAAAAGTTTAAATGTATTGCTGATAAATGCAAACACAACTGTTGCATTGGTTGGGAAATTGATATTGATGAGGACACATTATCATTATACGATAATATAAAAACTCCTTTTAAAAAGAAACTTTCAGATGGAATTAATCGTAATGATGATTATGCCTGTTTCAAGCTTGACGGAAAAGGCAGATGTGTTTTTCTTAATGAAAATAATCTTTGTGAAATAATATTAAATTCAGGTGAAAACTCACTTTGTCAAATATGCACTGACCATCCAAGGTTTAAGAATTTTTACTCAAACCGAACTGAAATAGGTCTTGGTTTGTGCTGCGAAGAAGCAGGAAGAATAATTCTTTCACAAAACGATTCTTTTGCCCTTGAAACAAAGTCTGATGATGGCGTTGACATTCCAAATACTGAAGAAGAAAATGATTTCTTTAAATTCAGAGATTATGTTTTTAATTTAATTGACAAAAATAAATCCGTTTTAAGTATTTGTGATTCCGTTTTTCCAAGCAAAACAGTTTCTCAATGGGCTAATATATTTTTATCCCTTGAACGACTTGACGAATATTGGACAATTCTGCTTAATGACTTAAAATCAGCTGATATTGAGAATGTTACAATACCTGAAGAATATAATTATTGCTTTAAAAATCTGCTTACATATTTTTCGTACAGACATTTAAACGAATTTTCCGACGAAAAGAATTTGTTATTTATTTACTTAAGCTGTGAAATGATTAAAAATCTTTGCAAAATGCATATTAAAAAATACGGAGAATTAAAATTTGAGGATATAGTTGATTATTCTCGTATGTATTCTTCTGAAATAGAATATTCGGATGAAAATATTGAAAAAATAATTGAAACACTATAAAAAAAATGCCTTGAGCGTGAAAAACTCAAGGCTATTTTTTTATAATCGTAAGGCTTTTTGCATTATAAGTCTTGCATCTACTGCAGTAATTGTACCGTTACAATCCATATCACCTGCTTTAAGCTGATGATTTGTAAAGTCCTGAATACCTGCAACGTATTTTAAGGCAAATCGAACATCAATAGCAGTAACATCATGGTCACCATTAAGGTCACCCATAACAAATGCGTTTTTAATCAATTCAAGTGTTACGGTCATTTCGTAAACAAGAGAATCAACTGTATCCTGCTGTGAATATTTAAGTCCTGAAACATCAATATCAAGAAGCTCATCAAGTTTCTTAATATAATCTTCATTATAAAAATCGCGTTCAAGCAGATTGATTTCTTCAAGCAATTTATTGTACTCTGTAAAATCTGCCCTTCTGTATTCAGGTGCGTTAAGGATAGGCTCTGTTGAAATTGTGCTGTGATAAGTACCGTCATCACTTGTTATTACACAGTAATATGCTGCACAGTCGTCATAAGGTGATGGCTCATAATAGAAGTGAACAGCTCCGTCAATAGGAGTTCCGCCAACATTTGATGCAACATCATTTCTATACCATTGATAAGTACAATTAAAGCCTATTGCATAAGCCATAATATACTTTTCATCAACACTAACCTTATCTGAGGTTAAATGGTAGAGAGCAGGTACAGGCACAAAACGCTTATTTGCATTTATTGCATAATCTTCTGCAAAAGAATCTTCAAAACCATAAACAGTATAATCTGTGTTAGGTGATGGTGCTGAAACAGAATTTACTGAACTTGGTAAAAGGAGTGCCTGTAAAGTCAATGGTAAATCATTAATAGTTACAATTTTTTCAAATTTTAACAGCTGAACTGACGAACCCTTAAATGCAGATTTAACAACTGAAGTCGCTTTTGGTAAATACAAGTTCAAAAGAGATGAACAATTTGAAAAAGTATTGCTGTTTAGTTCCTCAAGAGAAAGAAGACCTACGATTGTTAATGATGTGCAATTAAGAAATACGTTTGTACCTGTTGATGTTACTAAAGGGAAATACGCTCTTTCAAGATACACATTATCAGCTAAGCCATAATTTCCTATTTTTGTAACATTAAGACCTTCAAACTCCGTAATACCGGTATTTCTAACAGCATTAGCACCAATTTCAGTTAAAGACGGCATATCAATATTTTTTAGTGAAATACAATTCTTGAATGCACCAAGTGTCAAAACAGTTAGTTCAGGTGCAGAAACTGACACAAGATTATAACAATCAACAAAACAGTTATTACCGATTGTAGCTAATTCAGGAGCAGTAAAAGAATCTAATCCTGATTGACTAAATACACTCATACCCATTTCAGTAAGCCTATTACATACAACATCACCGATATTTGTTGTGTTTTGGAATGCGTAACTGCCTATTTTATTTACTTGTGACAATGTAATTGAGCTTAAGTTTGAACAACTTGAAAAAGCATAAGTTCCAACTGTTTCCAGATTAGGAAAGAAAATGGTTTCAACTGTTGAGTCTTCAAAAGCACTTGATGCAATGTCAGTAACACCCATACCTGAAACCGAAACAAGCGATGAACACTCTTTAAAAGCTGATGCATTTATTTTTTTGCATGAATCAGGCAATACAATAGTCTGAATATGCCTGTTTTCTTTAAATGCACCAATACCAATACCATTAACTACCGTATCTTTGATTACACCCGGCACAATTACATCTTTCTCTGAACCATAATACGCTGTTATGTATCCTAAAACATTAATATCATAAAAGTCTTCTTCAGCTTCACCTACTCTATTATATTCAACGGTTATAATCGAACTTGGATATTGACCCTTTGCATAAGCAATTGCAGATATTTTGGTATCAACAGTAACAGTGATTGGTTTAGAGTACTTTAAACAATCAAATAAATTAGTTGAACCCAATTCCGTATCATACATAAGATAATATATTTCCGCATCTTCATCAGGACAAGTTATTTCAACAGTAAAGTTATCAGAAAAGCTACCACTCTCAACACTAAATACAGGGTCAGCAACTGTCGGCTTACCATCTAACAAGTATTTCAAGAACAAAAGACCGGCACCAAAGTGGTTTTCTCCTTCATTTTCATGCATAGCAACAGCATATTCTTTAATGATTCTTTCGCTCTCTTCAGCAGATTCATCTAATGATACGGATTGAAGAAGTGCAAGACCGGCAACAACCTGAGGAGCTGCCATTGACGTACCATTTAAAGACAAATATGTATTATTAAGATAACTGCTTTTTATATCCATACCGGGAGCAGCTATATCAATTGGTCCATCATAATTTGAGAAATCTGCAAGATTATCATTTCTGTCAGTAGCACTTACGGTAATAGCAGATTCAATACATGCAGGAGAATAATATACATTATCAAGGTCTTTACCACTATTTCCAGCCGCAACGACAACATTTATATCATTTGCAACTGCATTGTTAACAGCATCTGTCATTGCCTGATGCTCACCTTTACCTGTAAGACTAAGGTTAATAATGTCAGCCCCGTCTGCAACAGCCATATCAATAGCCACAGCAATAGCACTTAAAGAGCCCTTACCTTCCTCGTCCAAAACTTTATATGGTTTGATTTTAACGTTATTTAATGTATAACTTGCAACAATACCTGATACATGTGTACCATGACCATAATCGTCCTCTACACTATTCCTTTCACCTGATGCACTAAGATTAACATTACTTTCAACAATACGGTCAGCAAGTAACTCGTGGTCAGTATCAGCACCACTATCTATAACAGCAACGAGAACATAGTCATCCTCTATTTTATCAACAAGTTTTTCTTTAATATCAGAAAAGCCAATTTTATCTGATAACCATTCAAATGCTGCAGCAGTTGCATCGTCAAACTCACTTGCTTCATCATCCGGTATATCCATACCCGGAACATCATCAATAGTTGCTTCAAAAATAATATCCGGCTCGACATATTCCACAAATTCACATTTAAGATAATGTTCATAGGCTTTTTTTGCTGAAAGTTTACTATCATACTGTAAAATAAACAAGTCGTTGTAACCACTTACACAATCAATTGCACCCTGATAGTCAATTTGCTCCTTTGATTTTACAATAAGTCTGCAAGAGTCAAAGGAATCATCAGCCATATCTTCATATAATGATGAATTTTGAATAAATCCATCAACCGAACCTGAACTATACATAGAATCCATAAAAACATCATAGGACGTATCAACAGGATTTTCCCAAATCATTTCTGATAAATTCTCTACAAATTTTTCCATATTTTTATACTCTCTATTTTCTTCGGCAAAAGCAAAAAGCCCCTGCGAAACAGAGGTCAATAACAAAACAGCTATAAGAAAAATTGATATAATCTTCTTCAATTAAATCACCCATATATATTATTCAACACAAAGTCAATTTGTTTGTAACAGCTTTGTAACTTTTATAACAGAATTGTAACATTTTAAGAAATTGATTGCAATATATATACGAGAAATTGAACATATAAATGAACATTGTGTATTTATTTAACAGAAAAAGTAATATATATTAACAAAATAGAATAATGCCGTATCAGAAAAGCTTAACTGACACGGCAGATTTTTAATAGTAAAAATACTTATAAAAGTTTGGATATTCATTTAAAAACTGTTGTAAATTTGTTCTGTATTTTGTGCCGGGGTCATTAATTGTAAATCCTGACGGAGTAAGTGAATTCCCGCCTGCAAATCCCTTGATTACAACCCAATGTTGAGTACCTGAAGAATTTTTTGCTCCAAAAAGTACAGGTTTTCCTTCCTTAAGTTTTTTATAAATATTATCCAGATAGTTTGTTTTGCTTGTAACAACATTATAATGGCTTGGCCAATAAACGCTTCCTGATGAATTATAGCTTAATTTTTTCGACATTGCATCAGGGTATATCGTTGTACCTGTACGATAAGATTCCATCATTGCAATACCCGTTGTTGCACAACCGATTTTACCGATAGTTTTACCTGAATTTCCGATTTTCACATTTGCCCAGCGTGAGTCTGTCTGTTTAAAATCGGGAACATTAAGGCTTATTTTTGAATATGTCTGTGTGTTTGATGAATTTGAAAGATACTGACTGCTTACATATCCTATTTTGACTCCGTCATAGAGTATTTTACTCCAGGCACCTGAAGTTGACAGAATAATCACTATATCCCCTTTTGGAATTGTGTCTTTTACAGAATATCCTGTTCCTGCTCCTGAACGAACATTAAGTGATGTTGAATTTGTATTTACGGTTGCTGTTTTTCCTGAATCGGGCTTAATGTAGCTTTTATGACAATATCCGTATTTACCGTTAGCATACTCAACATAATACCAATTGCCTGATGTTGAAATCAATGTTACATAAGAACCTTTAGTTAATGCAGTTAAAACTGTACCACTTGTTGATGCGGTTTTACGAACATTTAGTTTTCCGCTTGACACAGACACGATTCCTGCCTGTGAGGTAAGTGTTGCACCGTAAGAATTAATTGGCATTATAAATAATGTTAATGTAATAATAAATGTTAATAACAAAGAAAGTAATTTTTTCATAGTCACCTCGTTCTTCTGCATATATGCATACACAGTATAACAGAGATTTATTATATTGTTAATACTCCAAATCTTGTTAAAGAAATATATGGCTTTCCTATTGCAATATTCTACGTTGCATTATATAATTTTTATGGCAAAAGTTATACTTTCGGAGGAAATATTATGCATTTATTAAAGGTTGATAAAACACATTATATCGGTCAGGCTGACCCATATATTATAAAAAACAATGGCAGATATTATATTTATGTTACAGGTCACGACGGTGTTTATGCTTACCAATCAGATAATCTTTTTGGCGGTTGGGAATATTATGGCGTTGTAATGACAGTAGATGGACTTGACTCCTTCTGGGCACCAAGCGTTATTGAATTAGATGGCAAATTCTATATGTATAATTCAATGGAAATATATACTGACACACCTGACAAAGGAGGTCACAGAGGTGCAATGCACGTTTCAGTTGCTGATAATCCTCTTGGACCCTTTACCTGTGTCAAACAAATTCTTCATCCGTTTTCTATTGACTCGCATATTGTTCAGAATGAAGCAGGTCTTTTTCTTTTCTATTCACAGAACAAGTTTGAGGGTGAAAGAATAGGCACTTGCATTTATGTTGATAAAATGCTTGACCCATTTACTCCTGCGGGAAATCCTGTGCTTGTACTTGAGCCTACACTTGATGAAGATATTTATCGTCGCGACAGATACAAAAAAGGTCAGCATTGGCATACAATTGAGGGTGCATTCTATTTCAAAGAAGGAGATTGGCACTATCTTATGTATTCAGGCAATTGCTTTGAACAACCTACTTATTACATAGGCTATGCCAGAGCAAAAACAGATGAAACTGACCTGACAAAGATTAAATTTGAGAAATATCCAGATGCAAACACATACCATCCTGTGCTTAAAGCTAATGATTTTGAGGAAGGTACAGGGCATCATTCAATGATAAAAGAAGATGGTCAATGGTATGCAATTTATCACGCTCGTGACTATGAAGATGGTTTAAATGCAAGTGCATTTGATGCAAGAAATGCTAGAATCTGTAAAATTCACGTTGAAGACGGAATTATTACTGCCGAAAGATATAAAGACCATATATAAGTGTAGAAGCAGTAGGGCAAAAACCTACTGCTTTTTTGAAGACTAACCTATTGCGAATATTTGTTTTGAGCAAAAGATTGGTAATCACTTTATAATGCAGTGATATGTATTCCAATCATAGATTTCATACTGTTTTTTAGATTTAAATAATCTTGAGATGAATCCTTTAGGTTTTTTTATCCGTTGCATTGCTTTTTCGAAACCAGCATTGCCAAAAACATCGTCATCATTCAAATCAAAACACGAGTCACCCAGCCAACTTTTATTCTTGAGATTATTGGCAACAATTACTACGAAATCACCACTTTGAATTTCATTTATTCGACTCAATAAATCATTCGAAAGCATATCTTCGTTGTAATCAAACATTTCAAAACTATAATCACCAAAATACAATTCCTCAAACAAGAAGTCATCATCGAAAGAATTAAACTGAATTTCTATATTCTTTTTTTCGTTATTACTTTTTATAATCAACGCGATAACTTTGCACTTTTTCGCATTCTTAGTGTGCGGAAATAGCGTTGTATGATGCCAATATGTAGCTTCGTCATCAAACTCGCACATTTCATAGGGTATGTTATTTTCAGACAATAATTCCTTTGCCTTATATAAAGTCATACCATCACTTCCTTTTTAAGTATAATAGCATAAAATGATTTTGTATGCAACAAGCAAAAAGAACCCATCTTTGATGGATTCTTTCTTCATTGGCGGAGATGAAGAGATTTGAACTCTTGCGCCGCTATTCACGACCTACCGCATTTCGAGTGCGGACCCTTCAACCACTTGGGTACATCTCCATATTTTACTTGTTTATTTTATCATTTGAGTATTTCATTGTCAATAAGTCTAATTTTTTAATATAATAGGTCATTTAAACACAGTGACCAAGTATTGATATACTTTCACATCTGCAATTTATCTAACACGGACAGACAAGAATGTCTGTCCCTACACGTTTCTATTGAATATGATGATTTACATCCGTTTTTTGATATGGTATAATATTGCAAAATACGACTCCGGAGGAATACAATGGGTTTTATTGATTCATATAAACATTTAGAAAAAATTTGTGGTGAAATCTTCGATGATGATAGACGAGTATCAGCTTATATAGATGAAATGATTAATACTACAAACGGTTCAAATTATGTCAAATCATGGGATGATGATTTAAAGAAGCTTAAACATTATCGATGGATGAGAAATAAAATTGTTCATGACCCAGATTACACCGAACAAAACATGTGTGAACCTGAAGATGAGTTATGGCTTGATGATTTTTACTCACGAATTCTAAATCAAACTGACCCTTTATCACAGTATTATAAAGCCACACATTATCGTGCAGATAAAAATAAACCATCAAAACCATTGCCAAACTATTCTATAAATGCGAAGTTAATTAATCATAAAAAAATTGTAAATTATATTAAAAATGAAATTGTATTGATAATATCTTTTGTTTTGGCAGTGATTTCCGCATTTTTTGTTACTCCAAATATGGGATATTTCGACTATATTGATTTCCGCACATTAGGTTTGCTATTTTGTTTAATGGCAGTTATGGCGGGACTTAATGGTCTTGAAATATTTAAAGCTATTGCTGAAAAGATGCTGTCAAAAGTGAACAGTACAATCGGGCTCTCCCTTATTTTAGGAATGCTTTGTTTCTTTTCATCAATGATAATTACAAATGATGTGGCACTTATTACTTTTGTTCCATTTACTGTAACTGCGTTGAAGCTTTCAGATAAAATGAACAAGCTTATATGGATTGTAACTGTTGAAACAATTGCTGCAAATTTGGGCAGTATGCTGACACCTATCGGAAATCCGCAAAATTTATATTTATTCTCGAAATTTAATATGACTATGGGTGATTTTGTTTCAACAATACTCCCCTATGCTTTACTTTCATTTATTCTTATCATAATATCTTGTTTATTTACAGGAAAAGATAAACTTGAATCACAAAAAAATGAAACAAAGAATGATTTTTCAAAAATACATATCGGAATTTATATTGTCTTATTTATACTTTCTTTACTAACTGTTTTCCGTGTAATTCCGTATATGGTTACTGTTATTATAACAGTTATTGCCGTTCTGATTTTCGACAGAAAAAATATTTCTAAAGTTGATTACAGTTTATTATTCACTTTTATTTTCCTTTTCATTTTTATTGGAAATCTTGGTGAAATCAAATCTATAAGCGATTTTTTAAAGAGTATTGTAAACGGTAATGAGGTTTTAGTAGGCATAATTTCAAGTCAGGTATTTTCAAATGTTCCTGCAGCGATTCTGCTGTCAAAGTTCACTGAAAATGCAAAAGATTTACTTATTGGTGTTAATATTGGTGGACTTGGCACATTAATCGCATCAATGGCAAGTCTGATTTCCTTTAAATTTGTAGCAAAAGAAAAAATCGGAACATTAAAATATATATTAATATTTTCGATTATAAATATTGTATTTTTAGTGTTAAATTTAGTATTATGGTTGATAATTAAATAAACATAGAAAAATGGGTACTCGACTGAGCACCCATTATTTTTTTACTTATTCTGTCCGTAGTAGGCGTTTGCACCGTGTTTACGAAGGTAATGCTTATCGAGAAGTTCCTGTTGCATTGGCTGAATCTCAGGATTCATCATAATATTATGCCAAGCCATAAATGCAAGCTCTTCCAATACTACTGCATTATGAACAGCATTATGCGGGTCAGTACCCCAAGTGAATGGTCCGTGACTGTGAACAAGAACTGCAGGAATGTCGTTTGGTTCTTTGTCATTAAATGTTTCAATAATTACATTTCCTGTTTCAAGCTCGTATTTTCCACCTATTTCCTCAGGTGTCATTTTGCGTGTACATGGGATTTCACCATAGAAATAGTCACCGTGAGTTGTACCCAAAGCAGGAATTCCCATACCTGCCTGTGCAAATGTTGTTGCCCAACGAGAATGAGTATGAACAACACCTTTAATATCAGGAAAAGCATTATAGAGTGCTACATGGGTATCTGTATCTGATGATGGGTTAAGGTCACCCTCAACTTTTTTGCCTGTTTTAAGGTCAACAACAACCATATCTTCAGGCTTCATTGTATCATACTCAACACCTGATGGTTTAATTACCATTAAACCTTTCTCACGGTCAACACCTGAAACGTTACCCCAAGTAAATGTTATAAGTCCGTATTTAGGCAAAAGCATATTCGCCTCAAATACTTCTTTTTTTAACTGTTCAAGCATAATTTCACCTTATTTCAACTTCCATGCAAGGTCAGCAAGGAACAAATCTTTCTCGAGACCTGCAACTGTTGTATCTTTATTGATATGAACAAATTCAATATCCATCATATTTGCCCAATCTTTCATCTGTTCTGCTGTTACATCATAGCTTAATACTGTATGATGAGCACCACCTGCTGTAATCCAACATTCGATACCTGTTTCAAGGTTCGGCATTGCTCTCCACATTACACGAGCAACAGGAAGATTTGGCATTTCCATAATTGGTTTAACACATTCAATATCCTGACAGATAAGACGAAGACGACCACCCATATCAACAAGGCTTACAACAATAGCACTACCTGCTTTACCTTCAAAAACAAGTCTTGCAGGGTCTTTTTCGTTCATACCGATTCCAAGGTGATGTGTTTCAATACGAGGCTTTGCTGCTGCCATTGACGGACAAACCTCAAGCATATGAGCACCAAGGCTATACTCTTCGCCATCAACAAGGTGATATGTATAGTCTTCCATAAAGCCTGTACCACCGTTTTTACCCTCTGCCATTGCTTTCATAATTGCAGTCATAGCAGCAACTTTCCAGTCGCCTTCACCGCCGTAGCCATAGCCTTGAGCCATAAGATGCTGACTTGCAAGACCGGGAAGCTGTTCCATACCATATAAATCCTGGAATGTATTTGAGAATGCCATACAGCCCTCTGCATCAAGCATTTTCTTCATTGCAATTTCTTCACGAGCCTGATAACGGATTGCTTCAATATTATCAGTTGCAATATCGTATTCAGCCTTATAAGCATCCATAAGCGCATCGATTTCAGCATCAGTTACTTCATTCATAACCTTTACAAGGTCACCAACTGCCCAAGTATTAACCTGCCAGCCAAGTTTTGCCTGAACTTCAACTTTATCGCCTTCAGTAACAGCAACTTCACGCATATTGTCGCCAAAACGCATAACTTTAAGTTCTTTACTTACTGCAACACCAACAGCTGAACGCATCCAGTCACCAAGACGAGTGCGAACTGAATCCTTTGTCCAATGACCTGCAATGACCTTACGAGGCATACGAAGTCTTGCTGCGATAAATCCGTGCTCACGGTCACCATGAGCAGCCTGATTAAGATTCATAAAGTCCATATCGATTTCATCGTTAGGAATTTCTGTATTATACTGTGTTGCAAGGTGGCAATATGGTTTCTGTAAATCTACAAAACCATTAATCCACATCTTTGATGGGCTGAATGTATGACACCAAGTAATGATACCTGCACACTTCTTATCATAATTTGCTTCTCTTACAACATCTGTGATTTCTTTATTTGTTTTTGCAGTTACCTTGTAAACAATTTTGCATGGAAGAGTGCCTGATGCATTGAGTTCATCAACCATTTCCTGTGCGCGAGCTGCAACAGTTTCCAAAACTTCAGGACCATAAAGGAACTGACTACCAACTACAAACCAGAATTCATAATTTTTAAGACTCATAATAAACTTCTCCTTTTATTTAAGAACATTGATTGCAGATTTTTCAACTGCAACTGCTGACTCATATCTCTTAATATATTCATTGAAACCATCAACATCTGTTTTATCAGGTTCAATTACACTTGCTTTGTACTCTGCAAAAACCTTGTTTTCAAGGTAATCTTCAAGTGCTTCATTTTCTTTATTTGCCATATAAGCTGCAAGGAGTGCAATACCCCAAGCTCCACCCTCACCTGCAGTTTCCATAACTGCAACCGGAGTATTGAGTGCACCTGCCATAAGTTTTTGCCCAACAACAGGAGTCTTGAAAAGACCACCATGACCAAGTAATTTTTCAATCTGAACATTCTCTTTGTCGAAAAGAATATTCATACCAAGACGAAGTGTTGCCATTGTGCCATAGAGTTGTGCACGCATAAAGTTAGCAAGACTGAATTTTGTGTCAGGCATTCTCACAAGTAAAGGTCTGCCCTCGGCAGTATCTGTTACAGGCTCACCGGAATAGTAGTTGAAACTTATAATTCCGTTACAATCAGCATCTCCTTTAAGTGCTTCTGCATAAAGCATATCATAAAGTGCAGGTTTATTAACCTCAACACCACTGTTTGCTAAAACCTCTGCAAAGAGTTTTACATAAGCATCAAGGTCTGATGTACAAGTGTTACAATGCACCATAGCAACAGGCTTACCTGTTGGAGTTGTAACCATATCAATTTCTGTATAAACATCTGAAAGTGCTTTATCAAGAACAATCATACCGAAAATTGATGTGCCAGCTGAAATATTACCAGTTTTTGCTGCCACACTGTTTGTTGCAACCATACCGGTACCGGCATCACCTTCAGGTGGGCAAAGTGGAATTCCTGCTTCCAACTCCCCTGTTGGGTCAAGAAGTAATGCACCTTCTTTTGTAAGTGCTCCTGCGTTATCACCTGCAAGTAAGATTTTTGGAAGAATGTCGAGTAATTTAAATGAATATCCCTTTTCTTTCACCAAAGCATCAAACTGCTCAACCATTTTTTCGTCGTAGCAGTTTTTAGTACTATCAATTGGGAACATACCTGCTGCTTCACCAATACCAATTACCTTTTCACCAGTGAGCATCCAGTGAACATAACCTTCAAGGGTTGTTAAGAAATCAATATTTGGAAGATGGTCTTCACCATTGAGAACAGCCTGATACAAATGAGCTATACTCCAACGCTGTGGAATATTGAATTTAAAAAGTTCTGTAAGTTCTGCTGCAGCCTGTTCGGTAATGGTGTTTCTCCATGTTCTGAAATCAGCAAGTTGATTTCCATCATTATCAAATGGAAGATAGCCATGCATCATAGCAGAAAAGCCCATAGCCTTTAATTTAGTGAGTTTAATACCATATTTTTCAAGGACTTCTGCTTTTAAGTTTTTATAAGCATCCTGAAGTCCTGTCCACACATCATCAAGATGATATGTCCACACACCATTTTCAAAACGGTTTTCCCAACCGTGACTACCAGATGCGATAGGATTATGTTTTTCGTCAATCAAGACAGCTTTAATACGTGTTGAACCCATTTCTATACCCAACACAGCATCGCCATTCTGAATTGTATTTTTAACATCTTGAATATTCAAAATTCCCAACTCCCAACTATGAAAATTATCCATAAAATTATATCACTTTAGACTTAGTTTCGCAAGAGAATTAGAGCAATTTACTCATTTCAGCATCATTAAATGTGAAAGTGTTTGTGGATGCGATTTCAAGGATATAATTGATTATTTCTTCATAGGATGCAGTTTTTATATCAATCCGTTCAACATTCTGATTGAAGATTCCCCACTGACTACCTGCATTGTAGGTTTTGTAATTCCACTTTGTGCGGTTAATGTTGAAAAACTCGTAGAGCATCTGTGCAAAATACTCGTTTTCACCATTGTTATATTCACCATTATAAACAGCAACATTCCAGTTTCTTCTGATTTTACGAAGCTCATTCACACGATACCGAATCATATCTGTTGATGTGTCGTAAATGTGAAGCTGGTACATTACATTTTCATAACCACAATCCTTTGGATTAGGCAAAACTTCCGTTGACCAGATACCCTCAAATGAGATAATGTGATTTCCGTCAACTTCCCTTACAGCTTTATATAAAATATCATAGGCTTTATTTGTTTGTGCAGCAGCTTCAGCACTACCTGCTTCCCAGGAATAGTCACCACTATAACCGCCATTATTCTGTGGCTCATTTAAAAGGTCATAAGCAGCAACAACATCACTATTTTTATATCTTTCTGCAATAGCTGTCCAGAGTTCAACACAGGTGTCTATTTTTTCTTCCACTTCGTAGAGTTCATTTCTGCCAGCCTTGCCTGTACTATGGTTTTTACTCTGTCCACCGGGTGCACCATGCATATCAAGAATGACATAAATGCCATATTTTTCACAGGTTTCTATAAGCCAGTCTATCCTTTGGAATCCTGGGTTTTGACTATGATTTGTTGTTAACCAAGTGCCATCCTCATTCATAAAATTACGATACCAGAAAGGTACTCGTACACAGTTGAAGCCAAGTTTTTCAATCTGTGCAATATCTTCTTCCGTTATGAAATTATCCATAAATGTTTTTTCGATATTTGCAGTTTTCTCAGCTCCAAAACGCTCTGTTAAAACTTCAAGGGTGTCATAATGAGCCCAATCGTGAGTGTATTCAGGTACAAATCCCATCCAAGTTTCCCACAAGAGCCAGTTTCCAAGATTTACACCCTTAAGAACTATTTTTTTACCGTCTTCGTTGACAACTCTTCCCGACCTATTAACAGAAAGCATACTCATATCGTGAGAATTCTCGTATTTGTAATCTGCAAGTGGTTTTACATCAGGTGTTGTACCCATACCAAATAAAGATAGTAAAATAGAAATAATTAAAGAAATTGATGTAAAAATTTTCATAAAGCATCTCTCCTTTTCTCTATTATATTGGATATCATTTCTTTTTTCAATACAAAAAGAAATACCGTCTCAAAAGAAACGGTATAATAATTATTTTATTACGTCATGCCACTCGTTTTCACGAAAACCTACAAGAATTTTTTCTTCTGTAATTAGGATAGGTCTTTTAACGAGCATTCCGTCAGTTGAAAGAAGCTTTAGTTGCTCTTCTTCACTCATTTGGGTAAGTTTATTCTTCAAATCCATTGATTTATACAATAATCCACTTGTATTGAAGAATCTCTTTAATGGCAAACCACTTTTTTCATACCACAATTTCAATTCATCAAAAGTCGGATTTTCTTCCTTAATGTGACGAGCTGTAAAAACTACTCCATTATCTACCAGAAGTTTCTTTGCTTTCTGACAGGTTGTGCATTTAGGATATTCTATAAAAAGCATATTTTCACCTTATTTCTTTTTACATACGAAGCAGAGCCATCCACCATCTTCGTATCTTTCAACGATTTCAAAGTTGTTATCGTGGAACGCCTTTGTTACCTCTTCTTCACGAGGTTCGATGATACCTGATGTAATGAAAACACCGTCATCCTTTAAGAATTCACCAACTTGTGATGAGAAAAGAATGATAATATCAGCAACAATATTTGCTACAACCACATCAAATGTACCAGTTACTTTATCAACAAGGTTACCATTGAGAATATTGTATTTTGGTGATTCAAAGCCATTTACTTTACCATTCTCAATTGCTGTTTTAACTGCAAGCTTATCAATATCGACACCAGTTGCATTGTCTGCACCCATTAAGAGTGATGCAACGGACAAGATGCCACTACCACAGCCGCAGTCAAGGACACTGTCACCTGACTTAATGTGCTTTTCAAGTGTTTCAAGACAAAGTCTTGTTGTGTTATGACCACCACTACCAAATGCAAGACCTGGCTCAATACTTAAAACTGCTCTGCCTTCTGCATCATAGTCGTCAATCCAAAGAGGACGGATAAGAAGCTTTTCACCAATTTTCATTGGTTTAAAATACTCTTTCCAATTATTTTCCCAATCCTCATTTTTGCATGGTTTGTACTCAATTGTATGCGGAATTTTTTCACTTTCATATCTTTCTGTTAAGAATGAGATTGCCTCTTTGTAATTCTCTTCTGGTGAAATATAAATGTGTATACAACCCTTTGTTCTATCCTTAGCAAGAAGGTCTTCGTCAATAAGGTCGATATTAGCGATTTCCCATGCTTCTTCTTCAAGAGTTCTGTAATCTTCAATATATATGCCATAAGGCACTGCCATACTTGCAATATCGGCTGCACGGTCAATGTTTTCAGCATCAATTTCTATTTTGATTTCGGTCCAGTCCATAATGATTCTCCTTCTGATAAACAAAAAGCAGAGATTTCTCTCTGCTCTGTTTTGACGATTCGATTATATCTGCTCTTTAACTTTAGCAGCCTTACCAACCCTGTCACGAAGATAGTAGAGTTTACTTCTGCGAACCTTACCGCGTCTTACTGTTTCTACCTTTGCAACGTTTGGTGAATTTACAGGGAATACTCTTTCAACACCTACACCGTATGATACACGACGTACTGTGAATGTTTCAGAAACACCAGCGCCCTTGCGAGCAATGATTGTTCCCTCGAATACCTGAATTCTTTCTCTTTCGCCTTCACGAATCTTAACGTGTACTTTAACAACGTCACCGACTCTGATTGCCGGATTTGCTTCTTTAATGCAATCCTGTGCCATTAATTTTAATGCGTCCATAACTAACCTCCGATAAAAATTTTTCAAGTGTTCGTACCGAAGTTCAGCAGAGGACCACCCGAGATAATAGTTATTTCATTGCGTACTACCGCAAATGCTCATATATAATATCACAAGTCAATAGAAAATGCAAGAGTTTTTTTTGAAAAAAGTTTTTATAGACAAATAACTATTTTTTCGCCTTGTTTTGTATTCACAGTTACTATCTCATACCCTTTATAGTGTTTAATCATTTTTATCAATGGTTTAATCTCTTTGTACTTAATTCTTATTAATGGATAAAACCTTAATCCAAAAATCAACTTAAATAACCAAAATGTAAATCTGTTTAAAAGAAGAGCATTTGGTATTCTTATTTGTACTGTTTTTTGGTTAACGGGAAATACGACTTTCATTTTTCAACTACCACCCGTATGTCATCTCCGTTTTGTGTTTTTACGGTGACTATTTCACCAAGTACACCCATCTCTACCATCTTGAATATACTTTCAAAATCCACTCCATTTAAATCAACACCTGTAACGGAAATGTTTTTGCCAACTTTAATAAGTTCTTTAACCAATACATATGGAAGATTAACCTTTATATCGTCACCATTTGCGGTGTCAACATACACTCTGAAAATCAATTCATTCTCGTTCATCTTTTCTTTTTTCTCGAACTTAACATTTGATTGAACTTCTTTATTCTTGAAGAGTTCATCAATAGTAATTCCATAAAGTTCTGCAATGTTTGGCAAAGTCATAATATCAGGACAAGCAATATCGTTCTCCCATTTTGATACAGCTTGTGCAGATACACCTAATTGTTCAGCAACATAATCCTGAGTAAATCCTGACTGTTTTCTTAATTCATAAAGCTTCTTACCAATTGTTTTCTCCATTTTGTTCTCTCCTTGAAAAAATTTTTAAACTCGTTTCAACTGCATTCTATGGTCAAAATTCTAAAAAGTAAATGTAATAAAAGTTGATTTTTCACTTTTCAACCGTTGGTTGAATTTGTTTTGAGTGTTTTAGCATAACACAAGTTGATATTGCAGTTATAATAAACGCAATTATTTGAAAAACCGAGAAAATATCTGTTGACAATTTTTCTGCAAGCAAACCAAATGCAATTGGTGATAATAAAATACTTCCGTAAGAAACGGCACCTTGAAGACCAATGAATGACTGCGAAATATCTCGACCCATATGTATTGGTGTTAAATGAGTCATATTGGGGAATATTGGACCATTACCCAAGCCTATAAGGAATAAACCTAAACCTGCTATGCTTGGATTACCTGCAAATGTGAGAATAATTGCTAATAGCGTTATTGACTCGCCTATTATAATAGTCTTTTTCGATGAAATTTTATTTGCAATTACACCTGACAAAAATCTACCCAATGTCATTCCTATAAAATAGAATGTTATCATACCAGCTGCTTTATCGGGTGTAAGGTCTTTTGATTTTACAAGGAATGTGCTACCCCAGGCAAGACACACTGATTCAATAGCACACGAGCCAAAATAAATCACAAGACTACTTCGTGCTATAGGAATTTTCAAAAGATTCGAAATTGATACAACCTTTGTTTCTTCTTCCTCCGCCTTTTGCTCTTTTACTTTTTTCCATACCGGAATTGTTAAAAAGCACATCAAGGTAAGTGCGAGTTGAAATACAAACATTGTTCTGTATCCACCCTGCCAATCATTGCTGTTTTTTAATGCGAATGACATTAAAAATGGACTGAGTGTTACACCGACACCATATGAACAATGCAAAAAACTCACATGAGTTGCTTTATAATTCAACGCCACATAACTGTTAAGCACATTATCAATAGCACCTGCACCAAGTCCTAAAGGAATCGAAAACAAGCAAAGCATAATTATATTATGTGAGCAGGAAAAACCAAAAATTGCAACAGCAGTAAGTGCTGTACTTATTGCAACCACCAAAGGCGTACCAAGCTTTTTTGTAAGTCTGGTACTCAAAAGGCTGGAAATAATTGTTCCTGTGTACATCAAACCTGTAATAAAATTTGAATATGAAATCGGCAAGTCAAATTCAGTATATATTGCAGGCCAGGCTGTACCAAACAATGAATCGGGAATTCCAAGACCTATATATGTAACGAAAATAATAATAACTAATAATGTTGCCATAAATTACCTGAAAATCTCCATATCTTCTGTGTATGACTGCACCTTTATTATATCAACATCCTGCTCATCAGTTTCAGTATCTTTTATTAATGCACCAATTAAAAGCATTGGGTTAATATTGGTACTTGAACCTGATGAAAGAACAGTTTTAAGAACCAGTTTACCATTATCGTGTTCTAATTCAAATGATTTAATATGTTCCTTGATATTAACTTCTTTTTCAACCTTGTTTCTGCCTTTTTTTACTTTTTTTAGCACAATAATTTCATCGGCAGAAAGAACCTTCTCTGCTTGTGCTAAAAGCAAATCATCAGGATTATTGAAAATAATTTTATATTCTGCCCAACGAATGTCGTTTGGAGAGGATTCGTAAACATAGATTTCTTTAACAGTTATATCCACAGGTAAAGCTTCATTAAGTCTTTCTGCCAATTCATTCAAATCAACTTCATCCATAAGGCGAAAATCAACAGTTTCACAAAGACTTTCAAAACCCAACGAAAGTGGCATAGCAAACGTTAAAAAAGCGTGTGGATTAAACCCCTCTGTAAACCAGATTGGAACACAAGCTCTTTTCATTGCTCTTGTAATACAACGTACTGTATCGAGATGGGAAATAAACTTTGCCATACCTGTTTTCTCAAAGGACATTCGCACTTCCATTGCCCATTTTTTAACTTCTGGCATCACATTTACCCCCATTCAATTTATTAGCACCGCAAGCAGAACACTTAATTCTGCAATGAGGTGTTGTTACACTTTCGTGTGCTTTTTTGTTTTCTTCAACAAGGAAATCCTTACGGATTCCATAATCCATAATATCCCAAGGAAGAATTTCATCATAATCTCTACGGCGATTTGCGTAAAATTCTGTTGTGAGTTCACACTCATTAAATGCTTCACGCCATTTATTGAAATCAAAGAACTCGTCCCAGCTGTCGAACTTGCAGCCCTTTTGCCAAGCCTTATAAATTACTTCACCAAGTCTTCTGTCACCACGAGCCAAAACACCCTCAAGCACGGATGTATCGGACTGATGATAACTGATTGTAATTTTACGGCTCGTTGTACTGCTTAAAAGATGTTTCTGTTTTTCAATAAGACTTTCAGCAGTATCCTGTGGCTCCCACTGGAATGGTGTAAATGGCTTTGGTACAAAGGATGCGCAGCTTACACTGACTTGAACACCCTTACCCTTTGGTTTATTAGGATTGTGATAAAATGTGTCAACAACCTTTTGTGCGAGGTCTGCAATACCCTTGATATCGTCAAGAGTTTCTGTAGGAAGACCCATCATAAAGTAAAGTTTAACGCTTGTCCAGCCACCGTCAAAAGCTTTTAATGCTGTACGAAGAACTTCTTCTTCGGTAACATTCTTATTAATTGCATCACGAAGTCTTTGTGTACCTGCTTCAGGAGCAAAAGTAAGACCACTACGACGCACCTTTTTAAGCTGTTCCATAAGCTCATCGGAGAAATTATCAACTCTCAACGATGGTAATGAAACATTGATATTTTCTTTCAATGCCCAATCAAAAAGCATCGGAATAAGTTTTTCAATATTTGTATAGTCACTTGTAGAAAGTGAGCAAAGAGAGATTTCATCATAACCCGTTGCATCACTTATACATCTGCACTGTTTGTTGATAGTTTCAGGTGATTTTTCACGGATTGGCCTGTAAATAAATCCTGCCTGACAAAATCGACAACCACGGATACAGCCACGGAAAACCTCTCCAACTGTTCTGTCCTGAACAACATCAATAAATGGTACAACGAAATCCTTTGGATAATGAGCGTTATCAAGATTTGATATAATTCTTTTCTTAACCTTTTCAGGTGCTGTTTCAATGTTTTCAACTGATTTTATTGTGCCATCCTCATTGTAATCAACATTATAAAACTCAGGTACATAAACGCCCTCGATTTTTGCAGCTTCTCTTAAGAATTCAAGTCTTGTTGAACCTTTTTCTTTATGTTCGATAAGTAAATCTATAAGGTCGTTTGTAACCTCTTCACCCTCACCAGGTAAAAAGATATCAATAAAATCAACCATTGGTTCAGGATTGCAAACACATGGTCCACCTGAAATTACAATAGGTGTAAGACTTGTTCTGTCTTTTTTAAGTACAGGAATACCACTTAAATCAAGCATATTAAGAACATTCGTATAACTTAACTCATACTGCAATGTGAAACCAACTAAATCAAACTCATCAAGGCTATCGCCACTCTCAAGAGCATAGAGTTTCACATTGTTTTCACGCATAAGTGCTTCCATATCTTCCCAAGGAGCAAAAACTCTTTCACACCAAGCATCTTCTCTTGCATTAACAACACTATAAAGAATTTTCATACCAAGATGTGACATACCTATTTCATAATTATCAGGGAAACAGAAAGCATATCTTAATTTCACATTATTCTTATCTTTTACTACACTATTGAGCTCCCCACCTGTATAACGAGCAGGTTTTTGAACTTTTTTAAGTAATTTTTCAACTTCTTTTTTAACCATAATTGACCTCGCAAAAAGTTATTCAATATATTTTACAATAAAATAGTTTTTATTTCAATAATCATTCTCCTGAAAGAGAGAAATAGTAAGAAAAATTGCTATTATTATGAGAGAAATGTTGTATTTTGTAACAACAAAAACATAAAAAGCCCATAAGTAAATAATAAAAATAAAAATTACTGATGTTACTTTTAAAATTTTTCTGCATAGCAAGGAATTGAAATGTGCTGACAAAACAAAATACAGTATTGCTCCACCGTCGAGCATTTTTATAGGAAGCAGATTAAAAGTCATAAGAATAAGATTGATGCAGGCACAAGTTAAAACATGTTGATTATTATAAAATGTTAAAAGAAGACAAGATGCAACCACAACCACAAAATTCATAAGTGGTCCGCCAAGAGAAATTGCAATTTCTTCCTTTCTGCTTATTTTCAAATCCTGCTTACGAATAATATTCATTCCAACAATTTCGAACTTTACTGCTTGTGGTTTATTGTTTAATAATATCAACATTGAAAGATGTCCGGCTTCATGAAGTAATGATGATGCAACCGTTATAAGCAGATTAGCAGGTGCATTCAGAGAAATGATAAATGTAAGAAATGCTACAAACAAAAAGGTTATCTCAATTTTAATACCACACAGCTTAAAGGTCATACTGATTCACCAAAAATAAAATCAGGAGAAAAGTTAGCCTCTTCCCCTGTTACTGTTTCTCTTTTATCTTCTGTTCCTTTATTCTCCACTGATGGTGAAAAGGTTTGTTTAACAACGTTTTTAAAGGTATCAAACAAACTCGACACAGCAATATCCGTTTCGCATATTTCTGCGTAAAAGCTCTTTATATTTTGAGATAATTGACTTTCTGTGCTACAAACTCCATACAGTATTGCTGTTATCAAAAGTGATGTCACGAATTGTGTAATAACAACCTTTGCTAAAGGATTCTTCTTGTTTTCTTGTTTTTTATCAAGTCTTTTTCGATCTCGTTTTTGTTCATAAAAATTATTGTCCATAATATCACCACTGAATAGTATGATGAAATTATGGACAATATGTTATCTTTTAAAAAATCTTATAATCTTAGCAAGTTCACTTGAACTTACAGTATGTCTACCGTCAGCTGACTGAACAAATTCAAGTAATTGCTTTTCTTTGTTGAAAATCTCAACATTCAAATTAGCATCGTCAAGAATTTTAAGTTCAGAACGGTCATCGACAAAGTAAACTATCGGATAAATATCCGCAGTTATATCAAAATCCCTGAACATTTCTGCCATTCTTTTTCCTTGACGGAAAGACTGTTTTACGGGATTATTGATTTCTTTTTCATAAACCTTATCGTTTTTACCATGCTTCACTTGCTTCCAAGTCTGCTTTGATGTTTTACCACTGATAATTCCACGATAGTTCTTACTCTCAACAATGAACACACCATTTTTACCAATAACAACAAAATCAAGTTCCATTGTTATACCACGATTAATAATAACTGGGTTTGTAAGAATTGTGTATTCCTTTGGAAGCCTTTGCAGAATTTTAAGTGTTGCCTCTTCACCTTTGACACCAGACTTCAAAATTCCAAGATTCTTACGGAATACAAGAAAAACTACAAAAAGGACAAGTGACAATACCAGAAGGATAATTGGAAAAGCAATGGACAATGTTGATTTATTAAGCAAAATTGCAAACAATAATCCAAATCCAAGACATGCAAAAAGCAGAACAAGAAGAATCGCCAAAGCAGTTTTAAAAAACGCTTTGTTTTTATTCTTTTTCAGTTCAGATTTGATTTTAACTACTCTTGACATAGATTAAAACACCTTTTTCATTACTGCACCAGTATTTGCTGATGAAACAAGAGTTGAATAACGAGCAAGCCAACCTGACTTAACCTTAGGTTCAGGTTTAACGTAAGACTTTCTTCTCTCATTAAGTTCTTCGTCGGAAACCTTAACATTAATTTTACTTTCAGGGATATTGATTTCAATAATATCACCCTCGTAGATAAGACCAATTTCACCGCCTGCAGCAGCTTCCGGTGAAACGTGACCGATTGAAGCACCACGGGATGCACCACTGAAACGACCATCAGTAATAAGAGCAACTGTCTTATCAAGCTTCATACCAGCAAGTGCTGATGTTGGGTTAAGCATCTCTCTCATACCAGGACCACCCATAGGACCTTCGTAACGGATAACGACAACATCACCATGAGTGATTTTACCATTGTAAATTGCGTCGATAGCTTCGTCTTCTGAGTCAAATACCCTTGCAGGACCTGAATGGCAAAGCATTTCAGGAGCAACTGCTGAACGTTTAACAACGCAGCCATCTTTTGCGATATTACCCCAAAGGATTGCAATACCACCTGTTTCACTGTATGGATTATCGATAGGACGGATAGCATCTGTATTCTTAATATAAGCACCTTCAATATTTTCACCAACAGTTTTGCCTGTTACAGTAATGAGTGACAAATCAAGAAGGTTTTTCTTTGCGAGTTCTGCCTGAACAGCAGGGATACCACCTGCATTGTTAAGGTCGTGCATATGTGTTCCACCTGCAGGAGCAAGATGACAAAGGTTAGGAACTTTTGCACTTATTTCGTTGAACATCTGTAGGTCGACAGGAACTTCTGCTTCGTTAGCAATAGCAAGAAGATGGAGAACACTGTTTGAAGAACAACCAAGAGCCATATCACAAGCAAGTGCATTACGGATTGATTTTTCGTTGATAATATCACGAGCCTTAATATCCTTTTCAACAAGGTTCATAATTGCCATACCTGCATGTTTTGCAAGCTGAATACGACCACTATGTACTGCAGGGATTGTACCATTACCGGGAAGAGCAATACCAACAGCTTCAGCAAGACAGTTCATTGAGTTTGCTGTGTACATACCTGAACATGAGCCACAACCAGGACAAACATTTTCTTCAAATTCACAAAGCTTGCAGTCGTCGATAATTCCGGCTTTTCTTGCCCCTACTGCTTCAAACATTTTTGAAAGTGATGTTTCAACACCATCAACAAGACCTGACATCATTGGTCCACCTGAACAAACAACTGCAGGGATATTAAGACGAACTGCAGCCATAATCATACCAGGAACAATCTTGTCACAGTTAGGAACAAGCACTGCACCGTCAAAGCCATGAGCCATAATCATAGTTTCAACGCTGTCTGCAATAAGTTCACGTGATGCAAGTGAGTATTTCATACCAACATGACCCATAGCGATACCATCACAAACACCGATTGCAGGTACCATAACAGGAGTACCACCTGCCATGCGAACACCTGCTTTAACTGCTTCTGTAATTTTATCAAGATGAATATGACCAGGAACGATTTCACTGTGTGCAGACACAACAGCAATCAAAGGTCTTTCAAGTTCTTCTTTTGTATAGCCCATTGCATAGAAAAGGCTTCTGTTAGGTGCTCTTTCAGCACCTCTTAATACACTTTCGCTTCTTAAATTCATAATGAGACCTCCTACAAACATGTAGTTTTACAATATTACATTATATTTTATACTTATGCGACAGAATTTTCAAGGGGGAATTTTCATATATAAAATGTTTTACTTTGATGTTATATTATGTTATTATGTTTGTAATGCTTATACTTTATATAAGGAGAGGTTGGAAATGGTTGAAAATAAGATTCATATAGCTTATGGTTTTCACGTTAACTGTTATCACTCATACCGTGGGGATACAAATGACAATTTAGGGTTTGGGTCGGATATTAGAATTATCAGAAAAATTCTTGATACTCTTACTGAATTTAATGAACAAGGAATCCCTGTAAAAGGTACTTGGGACACAGAAAACTTTTTCTCATTACAAAAAATTCTACCTGAATATGCTCCTGATATCATTGAAAAGATGAAAGAAAGAGTTGAAAAATATGGTGATGAAAACATCATAATGGGTTATAACAATGGTGCCTTATCTGCTATGACAGAGGACGAATTCTGCGAAAGTATTAATCTTGCTATCACAAACCCTGATGGTAGTGGTCTTAACGATATTTTCGGCACTTGTGAAAAGATTGTCCGTCCTCAAGAGGTTATGTTTACCCCATCACAGGTAAGTTTGTATAATAAATTAGGCATCAAGGCTCTTTGTCTTTATTATAGTTGTGTGCCTTTCGATGCATTCAGGACTATTATTCCAAGGCTTTCCGATGAAGAAGCATTTAACCCCCTCACCTACACCTATAATGGTGAAAGTATGACAATTATCCCTACATATTCAAACTCCGATGTTTGCGATGCAGGTTGTCTTCGTGCCTGGATTAAGGATTTGCGACAAAAACAGGAAAGTGGTAGAATCAACAATGACCTTTTCTTGTTTATAAATATGGATGCTGATGCAATTTTCTGGGAAACTATTGACCTTGGTAAATTCACGGGAAAAGTCGCTAATACCGACGGTATTCATGGACTTGTTGCAGAGGTTGCTGACTTGCCTTATGTTGTTTTTGACACTCCTGGTGGATACATCAAGAATCACAAACCTATCGGTAAAATTGAGTTTACTCACGATACTGCTGACGGTAATTTTACGGGATATGCGTCATGGTCCGAAAAGCCATTTAACAGAAAAATCTGGACACGAATTGAAAGAGCAAGAGCTATGTCAAAGGTTACAAGTGACCGAGATATGCTTTCACCATCATTCAACAACAGAGTTTTACTTCTTTCTACTACTCACTTCGGACTTGCAACCCCAGTACTTAACATTCAAAGAGAAAAAACTGCTCTGGACCTTAGTGACAAAGTTATTTCTGATGAAATCTCAGTTATGCCTAAAACAAAGAGAATAACAGTTTACAATACAAATGACTCACTATTACAATGTGTTCAGGTTGAAATCAAAGAAAAAATCAATGATATTTCTTGTATGACAGTTAAGGCAAAAGACCTTGAAAGCTTTGTGGCTGTCCCTACTGCTGACGACTGTTCATCCGCTTATCTTATGCTTAAATTCAAGAAGAAGAAAAAGAAATACGAGATTGAAATCGGTTTTGACGGTGAAAGAAAAGAAACTGCATTTAAAAATCTTCTTGAAACCCCACGTGTTTCCCTTATGTTCTCACCAAACGGCAATATTGCCTTTGCACAGTTTGATGGAAGAAGAATCGGCAACTACGATTTCTTGCAATCATATATCACATACGGCAAAAATAGGTATAACTTTGAAAATGCAGTTACCTCTCCCCTTTTAGTTGCTGGTAATGGTGAGGGTGTAAGAATCAAAGGTGAAATTCACTTACCAAAAGAGATTAAATCAGGTAATTACACATTTGATTTCTTCAAAACCGATTTTTCCGATGCAATATTTGTTCGCACAACTGTAAATTATCCATACACAGCAGAAACAACATCCATTTCAACTGAAAACTCAGCCCTTGGCAGATACAGTGATATGAATTGGAAAGAAACTGTACCTTTCCAGATTACGCCTACACTTAATGGTGATATTTCTGTTATCAAAAGAAACTTTATGGATGACATTTCTTCATTCAGGACACAAAGTTTCCCTGAATGTGACGAGAAAAATCAAAAAGTTGACTCTTTCAACCATCAATTAACAGGTGGATTTGTGGGACTCTATGATGAAAATGGTGGTATTATCGTTGCGAATGCTCGTCAGGTGCTTTCTTCAATGGCTCATTGTCCTATGCGACTTGAGAAAGACAAGACAGTAAGAATGAATCCATTTGGAACTTACTATGGTAGCCAAAGACATCATTTCAGTCGTGCAAATGACGAGATTCTTGAAACATACACTCTTGTTGCTGCACAGGGAAAGAGTATTGCTCCGTCATATAACGGAAGTTCGGAAACTGCAATTTTCGGTCTATATCCTATGGCAAAAGGTGGACTTTCAGACGACGATAAGCAAGAAATTTGTGCTTTTGCTGATGGTGCTTTAATTACTACACCTGAAAATGATGTTATTGCTCCATTCACAAATGACAACATAACATTGAAAGAAGCTAATGCCGACGGAATCAATGAAAAAGACTTGAAGAATCCTGTTATGACAGGTTTTTCAGGTAACCTTGGTAAATATGTTACAAAAGGCGTTAAAGCGATTGCACATATCGTTACAACACAAATTAAGGCTAAATAAAAGCTTGGCAGGAAACAACTATTGCTTCCTGCCATTTATTTTAGATTGAAAATAACCTTTGCATTTTTTGAGATAATAGTGTATAGTTGTCTTATATTTCTTGATTGGGGAATGTTTTATGGAAAATTTATCACAAAGAATTGCCGAAACACTCAAAAGAATGATTGTTGAAGAGCATAAATATAATTATGGTGAAAAATTACCTAATGAAAATGAACTTTCACAGGAGTTAGGTGTCAGTCGTACTACTTTACGTGAGGCTATCCGTACCCTTATTTCAAATGGTGTGCTTGTTGTTAAACGTGGTAAAGGTACTTATGTATCAGAGCAGTTTGACCAGTATGCACATGAGTTAGATGTAAATGATTTTATGAAAAAGCAAATTACATTACGTGATTTGTATGAAACTCGTCTGATTATTGAGCCTGAAGCAGGTGCGCTTGCTTGTAAACGTGCGACAAATGAAGAAATTGAAGAGATTCTCCGTCTTGGTGAAATCTGTCAGCAAGAATTAAAGAAAGACCCAGGTGGAGAAAAGAGAATTGATTCCGAAAGTGCTTTCCACGGCGCAATACTCAAAGCATCACACAATGAATTTTTAGGACAATTCTTGCCTATTCTTACAAAAACAATCCAAAAGACAATTGAACTTAACTATAATCTTGAAACAATTGCTGAAGAAGCTTATGAAGACCACATTATGATTATGAAATTCCTTAAAAACAGAGATTCAATCGGTATGAAAAGTGCTCTTACCATTCACCTGCATCATGCTGTTATTAATGAACAGATAAGTTTTGACTAATTTTTTCAAAAAAGGTATTGACAATTTAATTTTATCATATATAATATGTTGTATGACAACGC
>CALCTT010000033.1 GCA_937906895.1 uncultured Clostridia bacterium
ACCTGCTGTTTCTTTAATTCTAAAACCTTCTCGCTTGGCAAACGATTCACCTCCTATTTGATTTTTAAATGCGCTTGCAAGGAGAAAAAATGCCTCTTCTGCAAAGACAGAAAAGGCATAGAAACATTTTAATTAAATGCTAATATCCTCGGTAGGCAGTTAAAACTTTATGCAAAATGCACCTACTGTCTTTGGCAAGCTTTATTATACTAACACACCCTATCGGGTTTGTCAAGCATTATTTATTTGTTCAATTATTCAGCATCAGGAGTTGCTGTGAACTTGTTTGGATTAATCTTAACGCCAGGGCCCATTGTTGAAGCAACTGCAACAGACTTAATGTACTGACCTTTTGCAGCAGCCGGTTTAGCCTTAACGATAGCATCCATAAGTGTGTCAAGGTTTTCCTTAAGCTTTTCAGGACCAAAAGAAACCTTACCGATTGGGCAGTGAATGATGTTTGTCTTATCAAGACGGTATTCAATCTTACCTGCCTTAGCTTCTGTAACTGCCTTAGCAACGTCAGGTGTAACTGTACCTGCTTTAGGGCTTGGCATAAGACCACGAGGACCGAGAACCTTACCAAGACGACCAACAATACCCATCATATCAGGGCTTGCGATACATACGTCAAAGTCCATAAAGCCACCCTGGATTTTTTCCATAAGGTCTTCTGCACCAACATATTCAGCACCTGCTGCAAGAGCTGCGTCAACTTTATCGCCCTTAGCGAAAACTGCTACTCTTACATTCTTACCAGTGCCGTTAGGAAGAACTACAGCGCCTCTAACCTGCTGGTCAGCGTGACGTGAGTCAACACCAAGACGAACATGAAGTTCTACTGTTTCATCAAATTTTGCAGTTGCACCCTTTACTGTAATATCAAGAGCATCTGCAGTATCATAAAGTTTTGTTCTGTCGATGAGCTTTGAGCTCTCAACATATTTCTTTCCGTGTTTCATAATTCAAAATTCCTCCAAAAAAGTGGTTAATCGGATTCTGATTTTTCCTCCCACAAGGAGAATCAGTCTTCTACAGTAACGCCCATGCTACGTGCTGTACCGGCAATCATACTCATTGCTGTTTCAATTGTAGCTGCGTTAAGGTCAGGCATTTTCTGCTCAGCGATTTTTCTAATCTGTTCTTTAGTGATTTTTGCTACCTTTGTTCTGTTAGGTACACCTGAACCACTCTCAATACCGCAAGCTTTCTTAATAAGAACAGCTGCAGGTGGAGTCTTTGTTACGAATGTGAATGTACGGTCTGCATAAACTGTGATAACAACAGGAATAATAAGACCCATATCATTCTTTGTACGTTCATTGAATTCCTTTGTGAACGCCATAATGTTTACACCGTGCTGACCAAGAGCAGGACCAACAGGTGGTGCTGGTGTTGCTTTACCAGCAGGAATTTGAAGCTTAATGAAGCCTACTACTTTTTGAGCCATTTTTAGCACCTCCAAAAATTCGTGGTATGGCGGAACGGATAGCTCTTCCATTCCTCCCACGACGCCTTTGACAAAGCGTCATAAAAAGCGTATTTTACGCTAATTACCAAATTAAATAAAATTAGTCTTCTTCGACCTTTTCAACCTGGTCGAGTTCAAGGTCAACAGGTGTTTCTCTGCCGAGCATTGAAATAACAACGCATACAACATTGTTTTCAACATCAAGCTCACGTACAGTACCGATGATGCCTTCAAACGCACCGTCGATAATTGAAACCATATCGCCAACCTCATAGTCGATTTTAACGACTTTCTTTTCAACGCCCATTGCATAAACTTCAGCCTCAGTAAGAGGAATCGGTTTACTTTCAGGGCCAACGAAACCTGTTACACCACGTGTGTTACGGATAACGTACCAAGTATCGTCTGTCATTTCAAGGTCACCTGTTTCTTCATCTTCAAAAACAGCAACCTTAACCATTACATAACCCGGGAAGATTTTTCTCTCTACTTCCTTTTTGACGATAATTCTTTCGCCTGTTTCCTTATCCTTTGCCTCTTTGTTTTCAACAACGATTTCAGTAGGAACCTTAACCTCAAGAATTAAATCGTGCATTTTACGGTTATCAACAATCTTTTCGATATTTGTTGCTACTTTGTTTTCATAACCTGAATAGGTATGCACTACATACCATTTGGAGATTTCTGCCATAACCTAAAATCTCCTTCCGATTACTTTATGAAAAACAAGCTAAGCATCTGTGCAGTATTAGTTGTTGTTTCAGCAACATCCTGCTTGTTTGCAAGACTTACAAGACCATCAATAATTGAAGAAAGACCTGTGTCAAATCCAAATATGATAAGTCCGAACACCAAAACAACTACGATAACAACAAGTGAATGATTGAGAACTGTTTTTCCTGAAGGCCATGTAACCTTTTTCCACTCACCTTTGAAGTCCTTGAAGAACTTTTTGATTTTAGCACCGATTGCCTTAAAGTCAACTGACTTTTTCTTAGCAGGAGCTTCCTTCTTATCCTTCTTAGTTACCTCAGCAGTGGTCTTTTCTTTCTTTTCAGACATTTCACTTACCTCCGGATTACTTTGTTTCCCTGTGGAGAGTGTGTTTCTTGCAGAATCTGCAATACTTGTTCATCTCAATTCTGTCGGGAGTGTTCTTCTTGTTTTTCTTTGTGTTGTAATTGCGCTGTTTGCACTCTGTGCAAGCTAATGTGATTTTTACTCTCATTTTTTCGGCACCTCCGTTAATACTTCGTCTGAAAAATCAGCAGACGAATAAGCCTTCCTCTTTGAAAAAAGGCACAAAAAATAAGCCTCTTCCCCGAGGTACTTGGTATTGTATCACAGGAGTCAAGGCTTGTCAATATATTTTTTGTATTTTGTTGTTATTTTTTGGAATGGACTGCACTTGATTAAATGTTAATCATTAAAAGAACTATCAATCACAGAACTGTCCCATGATTGTTCTAACTGCTTTGACAAACAATGTAATTACAGATACAATGATTAAAGTTAATATATATGTAGCAAGAAGTAGTCCAGACACATTATCTGAAGAAGATGTTACATTAATGTTTAATATATCGTACAAATAACGGACTGTACCAAGATATCCATTAATTACGAAAAAACAAAAAAAGGAAAAATACAAAATAAAACAGCGTTTAAACATTAAACTAATTGAGGGTCTATTATGAATAAGTATGTTTATAGAAATTATACAACTGGTAAATATTGAACCTAAAAGGAAAAACGAAAATAATGCATCGGAAACATTTATATAGGCAAGCACTGAAACTACAAAGCTGATAACATCCAATATCATTCCAGCAAAAATGATACCTATACAACTAACTATACGTTCATTCTTCATTTGTATGCCTCCTTATACAACTGGTATCCATACTTAATCATTTCACACGGGGGCCTGCCCCTACTTAATTGTTAATCATTAGAACACAGAAGAAGCGTCCCCTTGTGTTTTCTGATTGGTCGTCACCCTGATTGGTCAAGTCTTTTAGCTTCTTCCCTTAATCCTTTTACACCTAAAACCATATAAGCGTCAAATGACAACATTTTATCATGAGAATTTTTTGCAACATCATTAATCACTATTATGGATTTTTCTCTGTGAGAAGGATAATCTACACCAAAAGTTCCTGCATAGATTCTAACCCTATCATCATCATGAATTAGTAAATTATCCAAAATTTCAGAACAATCCATTTCCTTCATTTCTTCTTGAAGTTTCAATAATTTATTTACCGCGCGATTGTTTGCTCGGACCTTTGATTTGTCACCATAATCATCTTCTAAACAAGTTTTTAAGCATAAATTAACAAATAAATTATAATAATCTTTTTCTTTCACGCTGATATTACCCTTTCAAGTATGAGTATTTATTTAAAATCAGGGGACGGTTCCTTGATTGACACAGAACAGTCCCCTGATTAACATTACTCAACTAATTTTGAAATATCAAATCCTGATGGTTTTTTGATTTTTGATTCATCAGCAGTGTTACTAATTGATTTGATTTCTGTGATTACAGATTCGTGCTTGCCGATTCTTTCAATTCTTACAAGAGTATTGTTTGTATTAAAATAGTACTTAACCGTTTCGTTATCTACTGAATAAACGTCACAAGTGTATTTCTTGCCGTTGAGTGTTACTGTTCCTGATTCAACAAAGGTATATGTTTCCATCTCGTTTCCGTCAAAAGTACCTGAAGCCAAATCGTTAATACTCATATCGTCAACAACCATATATGCTTTAACTGATGGAATTTCGCAATATGTCACACCGTTTACGATAATCATATTAGCTTTGATTACCTTACCTTCATCAAAAGGAACTGCTGTTTCAATATAAGCTCCGTTACCGCTTCTTATATATGTGAACGGATACTCTGTTGTTTCAACGCCAACTTCCTTAACGGTTGCATTAATAGTGAATTTGTTTGTGCTGAGAATCTTTTTATAAGACTGCATACGACTTTCAGCACTTGATTTACCCGTATCAGGAGCAACTGTTACAAGAGGTTCTTCAACAAGGTCGTCTGTCATCTGAAGACCATCATTTTTATCAGCATCTTCCATAATCTTATTAGGGTCAGTTTCAATTTCATTGAGAATTGATTGAATTTCTTCATTTTCCTTATTCTGTTCAATCTGGTCAATCTTGTTCTGGTCATCAACTACAGATGTATTTCCCTCGTCATCAGTAACAATATATTTTCCTTCGTCATTTTTTTCTACAAGTTGTGTATTACCCTCATCATCAACATAATATGAATCAGGCTCCTTTTCTTTTTTGCAAGAAGCAAATGTGAATACAGCAATTATTAAAGCAAGTATTACAGCTAAAATCTTTTTACTCATAATAAACCTCCATAGGTTGCATTAATTTGTTTTTTATGATTATACATCATTTTCTTAAGATAAACAAGTGAATTTTTAAAAATTCAAAGTTTGGAAATATTTTGGCAATTTTTATATTTTTTTCTTGTTTTTTTGATGAGTAATTATTACATTAAACAAATATATTTTTTCTTGTGAATTCTTGTTGACGGAAATGAAGTTTTATGATAAAATTTTGAAAGTAAAATTAAGGAGTGAGAACATTGTCAAAGCAGCAGGAAATGTTAATTCATAAAGAATTTAAAACTGACGGCATTGTTATTTCTTCTTCATCTATTCTTCAAGGCACTCCTGTTTCTATCGGTTGTGCTTCTTGTTTAGTTTTCAATTTTTAAACGACGGTTTTCCCGTCGTTATTTTTTTGTATTTTTTGCAGTTTTCTTATTGAACTGCTTAAAATAATATAGTATAATAATTTATTGACAATAAACGAAAGGCTGGTGTGAATTTTGAAAGCGTATTTAATGCTTGAAAACGGTGATGTCTTCTGTGGACAGGCTGCCGGAAAATTCAAAGAAACTGTATGTGAAGTTATCTTCAACACATCAATGACCGGATATGTTGAGATGCTTTCTGACCCATCAAATGCAGGTTTAGGTGTTGTTATGACATACCCACTTATCGGTAACTATGGTGTTTGCCTTGAGGATATGGAAAGCGATAAGCTCTACCCTGCTGCACTTTTAGTTCACGAGCTTTGTGATACTCCTTCTAATTTCAGATGCGAAATGACTCTTGAGGAGTTTCTTATAAAGCACGAGATTCCTTGTGTTACAGGTCTTGATAATCGTGCAATCGTTATGAATATCCGTGAAAACGGTGCTATGAAAGCAATTATCACAGATGATATTTCTGATAAAGAGGCATTACTCCAAAAAATCAAGTCTTTTGAACTTAAAAATGACTACAAAGGTATTGACGAAGTAATTTCTGAAGATGGTGTTAAGGTTGCATTTATCGACCTTGGTGCAAGAAATAGCTTTGCAAAGGCTTTCAGCGACCGTGGATATGCTGTTACTAAATTTTCAAAACTTAATGCAGATGAAATTCTTGCAGGCGGTTATGAAGGTGTTGTAATCTCAAACGGTGTTGAGGACCACGACGCTTTTGCTGACACAATCGAAGAAATCAAGAAACTTATGGATAAAAACACGCCAATTTTTGCAATCGGATTCGGTCACCAGCTCGTTGCCCTTGCAAATGGCGCTAAGGTAGAAAAAATGCTTCACGGTCATAGAGGCTGCAACTACCCTGTAAGATTCAATGAAAAAGACAAGACATATATTACAGCACATAATCACGGATATGCGGTTACAGAAGCTCCCGCAAATGCAGATGTGCTTTGTACAAATGTTAATGACAAGACAATTGAAGGCCTTAAATATCAGGACAAGCCTGTTATTACTGTTCAGTTTGTTCCTGATACAGTTAAAGGTCCTAACACTGCTTTCTTGTTTGAAGATTTTAAAAATTTGATTAAGGAGGGCAAATAAAATGTTAGATAAAAGCATTAAAAAAGTAATGGTTATCGGTTCAGGTCCGATTATTATCGGTCAGGCTGCTGAATTTGACTATGCCGGTACTCAGGCTTGTCGCTCTCTTAAAGAAGAAGGCGTTGAAGTTGTTCTTGTAAACTCTAACCCTGCTACTATTATGACTGACGGTGATATTGCGGATAAGGTTTATATTGAGCCTCTTACAATTCCTACACTTACAAAGATTATTGAAAAAGAAAAGCCCGACTCTCTTCTTCCATCTCTTGGTGGTCAGACAGGTCTTAACCTTGCTATGGAGCTTAATGAGTTAGGTATTCTTAAAGAAAATAATGTTCGTCTTATCGGTATCAATGCTGAATCAATTAAAAAGGCTGAGGACAGACAGGAATTCAAGGACACAATGGAAGCAATCGGTGAACCTTGTATTGAATCTCTCGTTGTTGAAACAGTTGAGGATGCTCTCGATTTCTCTGCTAAAATCGGCTACCCTGTTATTGTTCGTCCTGCATACACTCTTGGTGGTACAGGCGGTGGTATCGCTTATGATGAAAAGCAGCTTCATGAAATTGCATCAAACGGTATCCGTCTTTCCCGTGTAAATCAGGTTCTTATTGAAAAATGCATTTCAGGTTGGAAAGAAATCGAATTTGAAACAATGCGTGACTCAAAGGGTAACTGCATTACAATCTGTTCAATGGAAAACATGGACCCTGTCGGTATTCACACAGGTGACTCAATCGTTGTTGCTCCTGCACAGACACTTATGGATAAGGAATATGCTATGCTTCGTAATGCTGCTCTTAACATTATTGATGCACTTGATATTCAGGGTGGTTGTAACGTTCAGTTTGCTCTTCACCCGACATCATTCAAATACGCAGTTATTGAGGTTAACCCTCGAGTTTCCCGTTCATCAGCATTGGCTTCAAAAGCAACAGGTTTCCCAATTGCACGAGTTGCATCAAAAATTGCTCTCGGTTTGGGTCTTGATGAAATTCCAAATGCTGTTACAGGTAAAACCTATGCATCATTTGAGCCTACAATCGACTATATCGTATGTAAGTTCCCTAAGTGGCCATTTGACAAGTTCGTTACTGCTAAAAAGACACTTGGTACACAGATGAAGGCTACCGGTGAAGTAATGTCAATTGCACGTACATTTGAGGCTGCACTTCACAAGTCACTTCACTCTCTTGAAGAAAACAAGGAGTCACTTCTTCTTGATGCTTTCATGGAAATGAGCAAGGAAGAAATTCATGAAACTCTTTACAATGTTGATAACCTTCGTGTTTATGCTATTGCAGTTGCAATCTACAAAGGAATTGAATTAGAGGAAATTCACGATATCACAAAGATTGATATGTGGTTCTTGAATAAAATCAAGAACATTGTAGAAATGGAAAAAACACTCAAATCAGGTAAATGTGATAAGGAAACTCTTTTCGCTGCAAAGAAAATGGGCTTTACTGATAATGTTATTGCTAAAAATGTCGGTACAACAAAGAGTGCTATCAAGCACATGAGAAAGCTTTGGGATATTATGCCATCATTCTCAATTGTTGATACTTGTGCTGCTGAATTTAAGGCACAGACTCCATATTACTATTCAGATTACGGTATTGCTAACGAAGTAAATCCAAAAACTGATAAGAAAAAGATTATGGTATTAGGTTCAGGTCCTATCCGTATCGGTCAGGGTGTTGAATTTGACTACTGTTCTGTTCATTCTGTATGGGCACTCAAAAAAGCAGGTTGCGAAGCAATTATCGTAAACAACAACCCTGAAACAGTTTCAACAGACTTTGACGTTTCTGATAAGCTTTACTTTGAGCCACTTACACCTGAATATGTTACAAGCATTGTTGAACTTGAAAATCCTGACGGTGCTATTGTTCAGTTCGGTGGACAAACTGCTATCAAGCTTACAAAAACACTTAATGATTTAGGTGTTAAGATTCTCGGTACTGATGCTGACCACGTTGACGCTGCTGAAGACAGAGAAAGATTCGATGAAATTCTTGAATTCTGTGATATTGCACGACCAAAGGGACAGACAGTATTTACAGCACAGGAAGCAATTGCTGCTGCTCATTCTCTGGGTTATCCTGTTCTTGTCCGTCCAAGCTATGTTCTTGGTGGTCAGGGTATGCAGATTGCAGCAAGTGACGAAGATATTCTTGAATTTATGGATATTATCACAAGAACAATTCCTGACCTTTCTGAACATCCTGTTCTTGTTGATAAATACCTTATGGGTCAGGAGGTTGAGGTTGACGCTATCTGTGACGGTAAGGATATTCTCATCCCCGGTATTATGGAACATATCGACCGTGCAGGTATTCACTCAGGTGACTCAATTTCAGTTTATCCTGCAGTTACACTTTCACAGAAAGTACAGAAAACAATCGTTGACTATACAAAACGACTTGCATCTGCTTTGCATGTTGTTGGTATGATGAACATACAATTTATCGTACTTCGTGAAACAGTATATATTATTGAAGTTAACCCTCGTTCTTCAAGAACTGTTCCTTA
>CALCTT010000034.1 GCA_937906895.1 uncultured Clostridia bacterium
ACGCGATGGTCTTGGATATCGTGACTCTGTTCAAGATATTTTAGGTGTAAGTGCTGCAATTCCACAGGAAGCAGAAGAAAGATTAGTAAGACTTCTTTCTGGTCAGTGCCAAAATGGTGGTGCTATTCCTGTAATTTCTAAAGACTTTAATGCAGGACACGAAAAAGCTCCAAAGGCAGAAGAATATCGTTCAGATGACTGTCAATGGTTCTTCCACGCTGTTCCTTGTTATGTAGCAGAAACTGGAAACTTTGATTTCTATAATAAAGTTGTTCCTTATGCAGACGGTGGAGAAGCAACTGTATTTGGCCACTTAAAACGTGCTCTTGAATTCAACCTTGAAAGAATGGGAAAAGATGGAATTCCTTGTGGTCTTTTGGCAGACTGGAATGACTGTCTTAAACTTGGATATCATGGTCAATCATTGTTTGTAGGATTCCAATTAAGATTAGGTCTTACAACTTATGCAGATATTGCAACTCGTCTTGGTAAAAAAGAAGAAGCTGATTGGGCTTTAGCTCACAGAAAAGCTTTAGATGAAGCAATTCAGAAAAAATGCTGGGACGGAAAATGGTTCATTTGGGCTATTGGCGAAGATGGAACTGTTTACGGAACTCAAACAATTGAAGAAGGTCAAATCTACTTTAATACACAAGTTTGGGCTGTTATGTCTTCTGCTGCAACTCCAGAACAAGCAAAACTTTGTTTGGAAGCAGTAAAAGAAAAACTTGCAACACCTTATGGCTTAATGCTTTGTGCTCCTCCATTTGTAAAAACTCGTTCAGACCTTATGACTTCTGTTGTATTCTTAAAAGGTATTAAAGAAAATGCAGGTATCAATCCTTCTTCCACTCCTCACTACTTGCGTCATACCTTTGCAACAAATTTATTATCAAATGGTGCTGATTTACGATCGGTTCAGGAATTGTTAGGCCACAGTAGTGTGTCAATCACCGAAATATATACCGAAATCACAACTCAAAGAAAAAAAGAAGTCCTAGATAAATATAATGTACGGAATACGTTATGAAAGAAATATTTAGTTTTAAAATACGTTTTCAAATACGACTTTATAGTAAAAAAGAAGGGTATTTCGGTGTATATTACACTCTCGTCAAAAGTATATCATCAAAACAAAAAAATTAGATGCGAGATATTTTTAAGTATTTTGAGTTCTCAGTTTATCTAGTCCGCATGTTTGAAGTAAGAAGGTAATAGTGAATGGTAAATAAGTGGGCATACGGAGTAATTTATTTATTAGGTTCTTAGTGGGATGTGTTTCTGAGTGCTTTGGGCTCCCAGCTGAGCTACGCCCCCATATGGGCGTACATCGAACAATTTATTTATTAAGTTTTTTGTGGGTGCGTTTCTGAGTGCTTCTCGCTCCCAATACAAGCAAAAACGCACCCCGTACAGAGTTCACACTTGACAATATAAATCAAATCGAATAAAGTTTTCAACCTTTACTTGGTTTGATGTTGTTGAACAAGTTGATTTTAGCCGTTAAAATTCTATGTGAATATATGGAATCTTATTAGCATCAATATTGGCAATATAACCCAAACGATTTAGTGAAACAGATAATGCATCAGAAATGGTAAGTAGCCTTTTTATAGTTGATTTGGTATAATGAGCTATTTCCTCAGATTCCGAATTAATAACACCAATAACATTTCCTTGAACTTTAATAGGTATGACTACTTCTGATTTTGTTTCTTCAACCGCAACGAAATAATTAGAATCATGATCAATATTGGTTGCATTTATGACAGCTCCTGTTGCAAAGGAATTTCCCATTAATCCTTCCATAATAACAAGACGATATCGTTGCTTATTTGGTGAGATATTATCTGCAAAAACAACTAATCCTGATTGATGTCTAGATGTTTTTGCTGTTAGTGCTATCTGATTATAATCTGTTTTTGTGCTTTTCCAAATTTCCGTTAAAGCTGTCGTTAATAATTCAGTATAGGAACAACATTTTGAAAATAATCTTGATTCCCATCCTGGGAAAATCCACTGTAGTATATCTTCAAATCTTTCTATGTATAGTTCATCAAAACATTTCCCTCTGTTTTTAACCAAATAATCCAGAAATATGCTGATGTCTTTTCTATAAATTTGTCCAATTTCTCTAAGTTCATCGGAAGAGTTAGAAGTTGCCTCAGCATCTCCAATTTCTCGAATTTTATCGTTTAAATCGTCATATTTCTTTTTCCAATATGCTATATATGAAAGCCTTTCTGTTTCGTTACCATATATTTGGGCTGAAATTGGATAATTATCATCTTCAGGATAGTATTTTCTATCCGCTTCACTGAGAACAATAAATAGTAGTTTCTGTCCAAAATTATGGTCTTTAACTGTTTCCCCTACCTCATACATACAAGCTTGAGACTTCAGATAACTATCACTCACAATGGACAACACAAAATCATGATTTGGAATACTATTCATAAACTGTCTGAAACTACCTTTATACGGAACTCGTGTGTATTTGGAAATGTCAATACCATTATTTGTTAAAATTTTAAGCTGGTTTTCAATGATATTTGCAATACATTCATCCTTTTTGCAATAGGATAAAAAAATCGTAGGTTTTCTTGCTATCGTTGATAGCTGCTCCTCTTGTGTTTTTAATTCTTCGAATTCACTCTCGTTATCACTATATCCTTGGTCCAACAAATCAAGTATGTCAAACAACTCCATATCTCTATATTTAAAAATATATTTGAATAGTTTCTCTTTGTCTGAAACAATTTTTGAGGGAATTGAAACCAATGAGGATTTTGCTAGATTTGTCATCTCTAAACAATTATCGGGATTTGAAGATGAACCAATTAACGCAGCTCTTTGAATAGATATTCCAATCAAAATTGACGAGTAAGTCTCAATATCGTTTCGTAAAAAATATGCTAAAATGCTTTGGGAAAAGGTTTGGTAATTTGTTTCGTCAAAATGCGTATTACATATCGAGAGTTGCACCAATACTTCAAGTTTGCTTGATTCGAAAACTTCTTCGGAAGAATCATATGTACTACCCCAAATCCATTCCAAGCGCGAAAGCTTGTATCCTAGAAATGCACCATATCGTAGAGAAGATGATTTTATATTAATACACATTTCGTTAATCCTTTCATTAAGATTTTCACCTTTTGTGCAACCTTTAAAATATTGAAAACTATTTTATCTTATAGCCCCAATTAATATAGGTTTGCTCGGTGTAAGTAGTGTAAGGAGAAGTAAGAATATCATTGCCTGTACTGTGCACAGTAAATTGTGATATAGCAGCCATTATAGCTTTTTCTTTAAAAGGAATATGAATACATCTAGCAGTACCATTTATTATTCGTTCATATAATGATTTAGGCCACAAAGAACTTAATTTTTCAGGTGCAAGAATATAATCATAACCACTATATGCAATAATCAGCGGTATTTCATAATAATCTACAGCTTTTTCAATTTCATAATTCAACATACCTCTATCCCAAGATGTGTCTTTAGAAATAATAATAAGCATATTCTTTGATGACCGCATTCGTTCAAGAAGACGGTTTTGCAAGGTTTTAACCGTGCTTGAATCCTTAACCTGATATGTTTTTTTGTGACTATCACTAAATGTTAAAGTATAGTCTTTACTTTTGTTCCATGCTTGGAGCAAACCATAATACTTCATATCGCTTTTTGTTGGATCGGTGGTATCGTTTCCGTCAAAAGCAATATATGTTCCATTCCTATAAGCCATTTAATAACACCCCTTTATAAATTGTGTATAGATACCATATTCTTTTCTTTACTGAAAACCACGATGTTTACTTGTCCATGTATTTGTCCACGGTTTAGTTTAAGCATATCAACTGTTATGTTCAAAGACTCTTCTTGCGAAATATTGACACGAGAAAGACCTGTTCCCATGAGCGGAATATATATTGGATTACCTTGTCCATTCTTATCATAGAAAGATATTAGCGATTGAATACAATTCAAAAAATCTTCTTTTGAACACTGAGCGTTAAGATTCTCATCAAATTCTGATAATGCTAAAAGATAATAAGTTAGACCATAGGAACCCTCAATAGGCAAAACGGTTCCTAAAGGAAATCCATTCAATTTCCCTTTAATTTTTTCGTTTTTAGTAAACAATCTTGACGGCTGTAATTCTTTATCGGCAATCGATTTCTCTATTATCTCATCTAATTTCTCTGTGCTTATCCCTCTGTTGTTTATGTTTTTAATCCATTGTCCATGAATTGTTTTGGCCGATACAACACCATCCCCAACGATGGTATCAAAACAAGTATTTACGGGGATAACCACTATTTTTTCACCTTTATCCTTTTTTGGAAAACCGATCTTAATTATATCACCATAAAGAGCTTTGATTTTTCCGGTTCCCTGTTCCCAAACACATACACTTCGTTTAACAAACAAGAAAACAATAGCGATGGCTGATGCGCCTACGATAATAGCGATGAGGATCAGCAATCTAGTACAATTTGAAGTAATCCCCATATCATCCCACGAAACAAAAGTTAACAACAATGTTAGCACGCTAAATAGAGAACCTGCAATTTTTATTACTAAGTTTCCAATGTATTTAAAATTAATTTTAATAAATGAAATCACCTTAATCACACACCTTCTCATTTTTCAAAATATAGATATATTTCTTCGTTATTTGCTTCTGTTATGTTTTGGGAGAATAGTCCTCCATATGCTTTGTTCTTATTTAGATAATCGTCTAATTCCCTAACAGTTAAGAATACAGGTGAATTATTTACTCGTAAGTATGTTGGCAAATATTCCGATTGCTTTATTTTAATTGAGGATGTTTTAACACAATTAGCTTGAGCGAATCCTATTTCATAAGGAATCCACCAAGAATCTTTTGATTTTTCGGTTACAACACATAATAAATGCGAAGCATACAATATTCCTTTATGAATTGCGTTAACGACACCTTCTGCATCATCGTTTTTATCCGCTTCCTGCAACTCATTGTCATATATATCCAAATATATGTTAAATCCAAAATCATCCGTGATATGCTTACCTAATGCTATCGCTGCATCTGTATCTTCTTCTTTGTGTGAAATAAAAAAGCATATTTTGCTTCTTCCTTTATCTTGACGACTCAATAACGCATAAATAGAATCTTCATGTATCGCCTGTGCTATATTTATACCGCTAGGCAAATCAAACACCTCTCTAACCGTAGGACAATATAAGTAATTAATTTAAAACCATACATAAACTTCTAATATTAATATAAAATGTACTACACATATTCACTATAATCTTTATACTTATCAACTACAATACATCTCGCAAAAACGCCCCATTTTTCTACAAAAGTGTTTATTTTTCGACTCATTTATGCAATCCGCACATTCGACAAGGCCACCTTTAATTTGTACAATGAAGCTACAAAATTAAAGGAGGCTATCATTATGTCAAGTAAAAAATCTATCAGTTATCGCCGTGTTGGCGACTATCTTATCCCTAACCTCATCTTACCACCTGAGGAAGCAAATATTACTCTCGGTAAGTGGGGTATGATGCACAAGGATTATCTTGAAAAGCACAAGAAGGTGCTGTTTAACTCTTTGCTTATGCAAGGTAAACTTTATCAGCATTGTGCTGAGGTTGAAGCTCAAGCTCGAGATATGCTTGATACCCTTATAGAGCAAATGAAAATGGCCGAGGGTGTTACAGAACAGCTGAAAGAAGATAATCAGCTAGAGTGGGTGTGCCGTATGGGTAATATTGAGCAAAAGGCAAGAGAAATTGTGTGCAATGAATTAATATATGTTTAATTATCATAAAGTAGCGAGGTGTTTCATCTTGCTACTTTTTTTCTGATGTAGTAGAAAAAACTGTATCTTTATGTTATAATTTATTTATTATATGGAAGGAGTAACAATTATGATTTATAGAGTGGATAATTTTATAGAAAACAATATAAATCCCATAACCAATTCTGAATACGGTTCATCTTGGATGGTATTAACTTTTTCCTCTGATATAGATATACCTATGCTTGTTGGTGCGAACAATGGTTGTGCTTATACTATAAAAATCAACAAACAGCTTCACGATGATTGGAAAATGGCTATCGGTGATTTTATCGGATACTGCGATGCAAATAATCTGAACGGCATTTTAGCAATTGCAGAAGATGAATATAATGAAGTACAAAGCTATTATGTTGGGCACCGTTATAATGAAAAATCTCTACGTGATTATGAACCGAAAATTTTAGTGCACAGCACCTCGATGGAAAATTGGATTCAGATACAAACAGATGGAATGCTAAAAAGTTGGAATAGGCTTAATATTACTAACAAAGAGCCTATAGGGAAGCAACTTGGAGACCCTGTTCATTTTAGTGATTACATAATGTTCGGTGGTGGTGTCAGCGGAGAAATCGTTGTTAACTCCAAACAATCAGGCGAAATTGTAATGGATATTGATGCAGAATATAAAACAGGTGCAAGACTTTATTTTGATGCAGAAAAAATAGCAAAAGACGGTTTGCTTGTTCGTGACGGAGCACATATGAAAGTAAAGGATTTCTTACCGCTTGAACCGTATCTTATTTGGGCAGCAACTTGGGATAGCATTGGATTGGAAAGTCAATTCTCCACACCAAAAATATTTGCAGAATTGTCAAATGATAAATTCGATGATTTTCAAATTTTCGATAAAATATGAGGTGAATTATGAAAAAGTTAGTTGACCAATGGGATAAAGCAGCCAAGAAATATACAAAAGACCAAGAGCAGTCAGATTTTGTTAAAAGCAACAAACGAGTAGTCAAGTCTCGTTTTCAGAAAATGTCAGGTCGCAAAGTGTTAGATTTAGGTTGCGGCTACGGATATTACACCGATTATTTTCAAAGCATCGGAGCAGATGTAATAGGCGTTGACGGTTCTGCAAATATGATTGATATTGCCCATTCACGCTACAAAAACTGTACTTTTGATATATGCGATATTACAGAAAACCTCCCTTATGAAAATGAAAGTTTTGATTTAATCTTTTGTAACCAGGTTTTAATGGATGTTGAAAATATAGAAAAAGTATTTTCTGAATGTTACAGAGTATTAAAGACGGGCGGCATTTTTTACTACGCTATTGTACATCCGGCATTTTATGACAGTGAATGGGTTAAAGATAAAAAAGGTTTTTGTTATGGTAAAACTATTAGCTCATATATCGAACCTTATTCCTTTACAAATGAGTTTTGGGGTAAAACTGAACATTTTCATCGCTCTTTGTCTTATTATCTTAATACAGCCACAGAACAAGGTTTTACTTTAAAACATGTTGAAGAACCTGTATCCTATGATGGTGTAACTAAAAATAAGGATTTGCCGTTGTTCTTCTTTGCGGAATATACGAAACCATAAAGTGGATATAAATATTTATCAAAGAAAAGAGGTCTTATTTATGACAAAAGGAAGTATTGTAAAATGTGATAAATGTGGAAAAGATTATTACTATGAGAGCACAGGTAATCAATGGCCGGGTGGAAAAGACCGTGAAACTGCATATTGTCCGTATTGCAAGGCAGCAGGACCATCAGAATTTATTAGTGGCTTTATTTACACCTATAAAATAGATGACAAGGGCAACCCTATTCGGTAAAATATTAAATGACTTATCGCAATGAATAATTTGACGGAGAAAAACAAACTATGAATATATTCAATAAAATATGCCTACAGTTAGATTTAGGCGAAATAATAACAGAGCCGACTCAGCTTAAAGGCGGCTTTATGCACAAGATGTACTCGCTGTTCACAACAAAAGGTAAATACGCAATTAAACTTTTAAATCCTTATGTTATGAAGCGTGATACTGTTTTTGAAAATTACCGTATTGCAGAAGAACTTGAAGCAAAGTTAGAGCAAACGGATATTCCAATACTCCCAGCTTTGACTTTTAACGGCAAGAAGATGCAAGAAATTGACGGACAGTATTTTTATTTGTTTGATTTTTATGATGGCAAATCACTCAAAGGTGAAGAAATTACTATTGAACACTGTCGAAAGATTGGCGAGTTTCTTGCCAAAATACATAACATTGAGAAGAAAGCACAGCCTTATAACCGCAGTGAAATAAATGTTGATTGGAATATGCTCATTGAAAAGCTGTCAGCAAACAATACTGAGTTACATAATCTTCTAAGTGCCAACCGTGACATTCTTTATGAAAGTCAGCAAAAAGGTAATCTTGCAGTAAAGAAAATTCCACCTGTACTGACAATCTGCCACAATGATATGGATAGTAAAAATGTCCTTTGGAATGGTGAAGATTGCCGTATTATTGATTTGGAATGCCTTTGCTATTCAAGTCCATTTGTTGAACTGTATGAAATGGCTTTGTGTTGGTCAGGTTATGAAAACTGCAATATTGATTTCAACCTTTTCAAAGAACTTATCAAGTCGTATGATGACATTGGTGGTGAACTGCCTGATGATTGGGAGACAATATATTACTGCAGTTATGGCCGTTTGGAGTGGCTTGAATATAATGTTAAGCGTGCTTTAGGTATTGATTGTTGTGAAGATGAAATTGAAATGGGCATTTCAGAAGTCCGTGAAACTATGGAGCATATAGTTTATTATCACGGTGTTCGGGATGAAATTATAGAGTGCCTTAAAAGTTTATAAAAGAGTATATGGAACAACCGCCTTACTTGTGTTTGCAGGTAAGGCGGTTGTGATTTATTGGAAGAGTTGTACAAGTTGTGAGGGTATGAATTGTTGATTTCGACAAAGTTCGATATTTTTTGAGAAAATGATGTTACTTTTTCCTTTGTACAGCACTTCATAAGTATAAGACAGATTATATTTTAAGGAAAATGCTTATGAAAACAAAAGAAACCGGACACATCAAAACCAAAGAGGAAATAGTGGAAATTCTGAATAGCAATGGTTTACCACATTATCCAGTAACATATCACGGTTGTAACGGCCTTTTCATTCCTGAAAGTGACAGTGAAAATTGCCGTACCTATCCCGGTATAGCCGTAACCAAGTGTAACAAGGATATTTGCATGGTGTACCCGCACGAAATTATATACATTGCCATTGAGGACAGAAAATCCGTTTTATATCTGACGGATAGAAAAATCGAAACCCACTCCCCGATGGAGCACTGGAAAGAGGTACTCGATGAAAAATCCTTCGCCCAACCCCACTATAGTTACATAGTTAATCTGCATTATGTTGAAGAGGTAACCAAGGATTTCGTTACACTCAGATGTGGGGAGGATGAGTATAAAGTTTATACTTCTATGCGAAAGATAGGGGCGTTTAAGAAGGCTGTGGTGGAGTTTGAAAAATAAGCGTTTTTGTCGAAAAATTGGGCGTTTTTGCGTAAAATATTGAAAAAAACAAAAAAACATATAAAAATAATGTTCGTATTAATAATTTACTATATTTGGAGAAAAGAAAATGTATAATTTGTCGACAACAGCAATCAGAAAAGAACAAGCGGTAAATGAATTTAAATATATTATAACAAATTATATCTTGCCGTTATTAGAACACGACGGAGATATTATAATAAAATATGAGCCCACAAAATCAAAAAACATTAAGAAACATATTAAGTGTTTTCATAAAAGAGATGGGGCTTTTTTATATTTCTTCCCTGCATTATCTACTCCTCAATTTCATTTCAGAATCAAAACAAATAATGATAAACAAAAGTTGGCTATTGCGGAAGAAATATTAAAAGAAATAGTAAGTGTTAGTAAATTCGATTATAGAACGAATGAATTTATTGAAAAATACTTTTATGATAAAAACAATTTGTATCGTAACGCTTGTTTTGATGTGGCGTTTGAAATCGGACTATGCAACTGGTTAGGAAATGGATGTGTTTATGACTTAATTAAACGTTTAGAAGAATGGTCGCTTAAAACTTATGAAGGAAATCATACAACATTTGGATTTATCGTTGATGCAGAAGATACTGTAAACGGAGAGGTTGATTATATAAGTTTTTTACGAAGTAACCATAGCGCCGTTTTTACTGATGGTGTATCGTCTGGAATTAAGCTTAACAAAAATGGTAATGTGATAGAATATTTTTCTGTAGGCAAAGATGTTTCTAGAGGAAAAAAGCATATTTCTTGGACTCCATATGAATTTACAGAATTTACAAACCTGTGTTCAGCAAGTAAAATTGGAATTGTTTTGCAAAACAATGGTGATATATTAATTTTCAAATCCAAACGTCTTATTTTTGTAAAGCGAAGTGGCAAGTGGTTGTTTCTAGATTACCATACAATACACTCAACAATAATGAGCAAATATAAAAGCGATGATGAAAGTGTTACGTTTATAGAACGAAAAGGATTTGCAGATGAAGTTTATTTATCGGTCTTAGATTCGTCTTTTTCTCACGCTGGTGGATGTATTGCCATAGTAGATGAAAAGTATGCCGATACAGTTTCGCAGCAATGTTTTCCTAAAGATTCATTTGATAATGATTGTGAGATAAATTTTGAAAAGAAGTCCGTAGCTAAGCGTCTAATTTTTACAGGCACTAAAAACGAAGGCAAATATTATTTTCAAGATTTGAATAGAAAATTGAGATTGGAATTATTAAGTCTTGATGGCGCAACCGTATTGGATTCATCGGGAAAAATATTATGTGTAGGTGCTATAGTAAAAATTGATGGAGGCAGCGATGCCGGTGGGCGTACAGCTGCTGCTAAAGCTTTGGCTAAATACGGATTATCGGTAAAAATATCTATGGATGGCTGTATACAATTCTTTGCATCTTCTAATGGGAATGAACCCGTTGAACTTTTAAAAACACTGTAAAATAATATTTAAATATAAAATTAGTATTGACGCAAAGAATGTTTTATGATATAATACATATACTGTTATTGGTGGAGACAGAATCTCTTACCATTGTTCATCTTGGGTCAGGATCAAACTCTCTACTCAGATGGGCAGAAACAGGGGTGCATGAAGAACATGTTGTTCCTGTTTCGTTAAAGAGGCGACGAGACAAACTCGTTGTCTCTTTTGTTGTATTACGTCTTTATAACAAGAACCCATATTTCACTTCAGTAATCGTAACTGCTCATATTTCCATCAGTATAAACCCCAATATTAAATTCATTGGTCAGATGCTCTTTTACATAGTCTATTACATTCTGTATTCCTGTAACTCAATCCATATCGCTCACATCTTTACATGGTTACATTATAAAGCAAAAAATATTAATTCCCAACTTTTTATGCTTATTTTTGTATGGGCATATTTTAAAACACTTTATTTGCTATTTCAATTACGATAATATACTATAGTTCCTGAAATAATTTTCTATCAACACGAACTTTAATTTGCAAAAAACTATTGACAAGTATGTATCAGTTCTGTATACTTAAGGCACAATTTGATATTTAATAACTTTGTAGCGCGTAAGCGGAGCAATTTATATTGACTACCCAAGCACCGTATGAAGATAAGAACAGAGGCAATCTGTACTTATTTCAGCGGTGTTTTTTTGTTTGTCTTGCGTGATACCGACGGTAAAAGTCCTTTCCTCTGTTCATCGGAGGTGAGGACTTTTTTGTTTTTATGCACCTTGAAAATTTAATGACCGTCTGAAAGTGATACGACTTTGCGATGATACGAGCAAAGCAACGCTGCGGTGAGATTCCGGAGCAGGAACTATTTCATATGAAACGGCAAGAAATTTGTAGAAAATCATTGACAAAAGAACAAATGTTCTTTATAATAGTAAATTGGTAAATAATGTATTTACCTCACAACTAAATATCAAACTGAAACACATATTTATTAGTGCCAATAGTGAGCCGGAAATCACTGTACTGACCTTAAGAGTATCTGTCCAAATACTTGGTTGGGAAACATACGGACAATCAGTGCTTAAAGTTTAAGCCGTTACATAGTTTCAGTGCAAACTGTGCGAGAGGATGAAACGTCTTCCCGCTATTTGTGCTGTTTATGTGACGGCTTTTTTGTTTTCTAAAAAGTTTTTCTGAAAATCAGGAACAAGTTTATGTGGCTTATTCCCATTACCTTTAGATGCAAATTCTTTATATAATAACTGCCCCCACAAAAGCATCTTGGTATAAAGGATACTACAGCCACCCTTACATAGCGAAGCTCGTCTGCGGAGT
>CALCTT010000035.1 GCA_937906895.1 uncultured Clostridia bacterium
GGATAATTCCATATACTGCTCCGTACATCTCAAAGCTTCTTTCACAGATTACTGCTATTACAGACTTTTCTTCTTTTGTTATGCTTCGGATTTTGTTATCTATTCTCTCTGCATAAGCCTTGAAATCCTTGAATGATATTTCCTTACCGTCTGCTTTAAGGCATATTTTCTCCTTGTTCTTTGTTGCCTGTTCTTCAAACAATGAGTAGATTGTTGTGTTTGCAGGTATCTCGTATGTATATGTTGTGTCGTTGAAAGATTTTAATATTATTTCTCTTTCTTTTTCTGTTAATACTTCTATATCCTTGATTTGTATGTTTTCGTTAAGGCATTGTGCAAGAACAGATATGTATGCATCTATAAACTTCTTAATTGTTTCTTCTTTGTATAGGTCTGTATTGTATTCTACAGCAATAACAGTTTCATCCCTTTGAGGTACAATGTTAAAGTTTAAATCACATTTTGCTCCGCCTATTTCTACAGGAACTGCTTCTGCTTCTTCATCTCCAAACACAATTACAGGTACTGCTTCATTCTGATATGCAAACATAACGTCATAAATTGGACTTCTGTTTGCTGATGATATATTAAGCTTTTTAACAAGCTCACCGAACGGATACTTTTGATTATTAATTGCAGAAATGGAATCAGTTCTAATCTCCTGCACGAGTTCTTTTACTGTCTTATTTCCGTCTGTATCACTACGAAGAACAACAGTATTAACAAACATACCAATTGTGTTAAGGAATTTACTGCTTCTGCCACTTATTGGCATACCTACACATATATCTTCATTTCCTGAATACTTTGAAAGGAATATATTGTAACAAGCCATATAGAAAACATACGGAGTTACTCCTATTTCTTTACACTTCTCTACAATTTTGTTATGTGTTGATATATCAATATACTCATAAGCCTGTGAACCCTCAAATGTTTGATTTTCAGGTCTTTGATAATCTGTCGGCAATTCGAGTGTTTCCACTTCTTCACTGAATTTTTCAAGCCAATATTTTTCATTGTCTTCTGTATAATTATCTGTAACCGCAAACTCTCCGTACTGTACTGCTTCAGGCAAATCCCTTCCCATATACAGCTCATTAAGCTCTTTACATAATACAGACATAGATTCTCCATCTACAATGATATGATGTGCTGCTACAACAACTGTATTTTCATAATGACCAACCTTGATTAACGGTGCTTTACTTAAATCAAATGCTGTATTAAATGAAGATATATCATTGCTGTTAAATTTTTCTATCTCTATTGCCCTTGGTTCATTAATTATCTGTACTATTTGTCCATCTCTGTTTTCAAAACTTGTTCTTAATCCCTCGTGACGAACAATTAAACCGTTAACTGCTTTTTCAAGTCTTTCAACATCCAATTCTTTTGTTTTAAATGCTGAAAACAGATTGTAATGTGTTGATTCAGGGCTCATAATCTGTGATGTATATACACGCATCTGAGCTCCTGTCGCAGGAATTACACTATCATATGTTATTGTTTCTTCTTTTTCTGTTTTTATTGTTATTTTATCTGCAAGCTCCTTGATATTGATTGCTTCAAAAATTGCTTTTACTGATACTGTATATCCTTTTTCTTCTATCTGTGCTGTAAGTTCTATTGCCTTTAAGCTATCTCCACCTAAATCAAAGAAGTTATCTTCCATACTTACCTTTTCTGTACCGAGTACTTCTTCTATTGCCTCCACAAGGGCTTTTTCTTCTTCTGTTTCAGGTGCTACATATTCTACTCCTTCGCCAATGTTTGTAAGGTCTATTTCAGGTAATGCATTTCTGTTTGCCTTTCCACTCGCTGTCATCGGCATTTCAGGAAGATATGTAAATATATGCGGTACCATATATTTCGGAAGGTTTCTTGAAAGTGCTGTTCTTAATTCTTTTGCTTCTTTCTCTTCTCCTGTATAAAAGGCACAGAGAAGCTGTCGTTCTTCCTTATCCTTTCGAACAACGACTACTGCTCTCTCTATTCCCTCTACTGCCTGCAATACACTTTCTATTTCTCCAAGTTCTATTCTCAATCCTCGGATTTTTACCTGGAAGTCCTTTCTTCCTATGAATACAAGATTTCCGTCTTCTCTCCAATATGCATGGTCTCCTGTTCTGTACATCTTACCGGTACCAAATGGATTATCAATAAATTTTTCTTCTGTAAGCTCAGGCTTATTAAGATAACCTCTTGATACAGAGTCACCTGCAATACAAAGCTCACCCATTACTCCTATTGGTGTTGGGTTCATATATTTATCCACAATATACATTTGTGTATTTGCAATACCGTGACCTATTGTGATTTCATCCTTAAATGTGTCTGTATCCACAAATGCTGACCAGATTGGTACTTCTGTTACACCATAAATATTGTAAATCTTTGCATCAGTCAATGTCTTAAGTTCATTAAGATATGACCATTCCATAGCTTCGCCACCAAGGAGAATTGCCTTAACGCTTCTTAAAAATTCTCTCTGACCCGGCTCTTTTGTCAACGCCTTGAGCTTTGTTGGTGTTGTCTGCAAGAAATGTCCTTTTTCTCTTGTTAAAAGTCTATTAAGGGCATATTGATTTCTGCAAGCCTGTTCATCTGCAAGTACAACTCTTAAACCATTGACAAGTGTTGCAATAGTTTCTGTTACAAATATATCAAAGCTACATGTTGATATTGATGCTATTGACTCAAAATCATCTGTTATGATTTTACCAAATATGTTATGTTCATTCCTTGAAATGTAGTTTACAACATTTCTGTGTCTTGCTAAAACACCTTTAGGTTGTCCTGTTGAGCCTGATGTATAGATACAATAACACAGCTCTTCATTTGTCATCTCTACATTTGGATTTGTTGTATCTTCCGTCTGCAAAAGAGATTCTATGTTTTCTTCTGACACCACAAGCTTTGCATTTGTGTCCTGACACATATATTCTATTCTCTCTTCCGGCAATTCCATATCTATCGGCAAATATGCTGCTCCTGTTTTGAGTATGCCAAACAAAGCCGTCAATAAACAGCTTCTTCTTGGCAACATCAAGCCTACTACATCGCCTTTACCTATTCCTTTTTCAATAAGGCTATGGGCTATTCTGTTTGCTTCTTCATTGAACTCTCTGTATGTTAATCTCTTATCTGTTGCTACAAGTGCTACCTTTTCAGGTGTTCTTTCTACCTGTTCTTCAAACAGCTCATGGATGCACTTGTCTTTTGCATATTCTGCTCTTGTGTCGTTGAAAGATTTTATTATTTTATCTCTTTCGCCTTCTGTTAATACAGTGATATCCTTGATAAGTGTTTCCTCATTGAGTGCTTGACTGAGAATGCTTGAGTATGCCTGTATATATTTATCTATCGTTTCTTCTTTAAACAAATCTGTCGAGTATTCTGTCATAAGTATTGTGTCTTTTTCTCCCGGTAACACATAGAATGACAAATCACACTTCGACGTATTTATCGATGTAGGTACTAACTCTGCTTTCTTATCGCCAAATACTAACCCTGTCATTTCTTCTCCCTGATATGCAAACATCACATCATAAAGGGTCTTTTTACTATTTGTCTTTTTGATAAGTTCCTGTTGAGGATAGTTCTGATGACTTATTGCTTCTATTGAGTTTTCTTTTACTTCTTCTGCAAATTCCTTGAAAGTCTTTGTTCCTTCCGGATTGTTTCTTAATGATAGCATATTTACAAACATACCCATTGTATTGAGGAATTTGCTGCTTCGTCCACTTGTCGGTGTTCCTACACATATATCTTCGTTTCCTGAATATTTTGACAGAAGTATGTTAAATCCTGCCATATAATATGCATAAGGAGTTATACCCAACTGTTTGCACTTGTTGAGTATCTTTTCATTAAGTTTACTGTCTATTAATGTAAATTTGTTGTTTCCGATAAATCGCTGTACTTCTCGTCTTGCATAGTCCTTTTTGAGTTCAAGTGTTTCTACATCTTCGCTGAAGACATCTAACCAATATTTTTCATCTTCTTCTGTATATGAACTTGTTACTGCAAATTCACCATACTGTACTGTTGCCGGTAATTCTCTGCCCATATACAACTCATTAAGTTCTTTAAAGAAAATTGCAGATGTTGAACCATCAGCTATGATATGATGTGTATCTATCATAACTGTATTTCCAATATATCCTGCTCTCAGTAACGGTGCTTTTGTAAGGTCAAATGGTTTTATAAAGTCTGTTGGATTTTCGCTTTCAAGTTTTTCAACAACAATATTTACATTTTCATTAATTACCTGTACTATTTCTCCGTTTCTATTCTCAAAATGTGTTCTCAAACTTTCGTGTCTTTCAATAAGTTTGTTAAGTGCTTTCTCAAATCTTTCTACATCAAGTTCATCTACCCTGAACACATTGGGAATATTATACAATGTTGATTCTCCATCGATTGTCTGTGGCGTATATACAGACATCTGAGCTCCTGTTGCAGGAAATACACTGTCATAGGTTATTACTTCTTCTTTTTCCGTTTTTTCTGTAAGCATCTTTGCCAGCTCTCTTATGTCCTTGGATTCAAAGATTTTCTTGATGCTTAATGTATAACCCTTATTCTCAAGCTTACTGATAAGCTCTATTGCCTTTAAACTTTCACCACCAATATCAAAGAAGTTATCTTCCATACTTACCTTTTCTGTGCCGAGTACTTCCTCTATTGCT
>CALCTT010000036.1 GCA_937906895.1 uncultured Clostridia bacterium
AAGATAAATACACAGTAAAAAAACATTTTGTACCCGTAGGTAAAGATGTTAATGACTATTTATGTTATTCAAAAAATATGCCATATAGGACTTTTGAAAAGGAGGTCGCATGTAGATAATGAAAAAATTTGAAGTAACAATAACCGAAACTTTGAAAAAGACGGTTGAAGTTGAAGCAGAAACTCAAGAAGAAGCAGAACAGATTGTAACCGATGAATGGTATAAAGGTGACCCTATTCTTGATGCTGACAATTTTACGGAAGTCGTTTTTGAAGCTAAAGAAAACGAACCTGAAAAAATAAAAGTTGTTTTGCTTGAACCTGGTAAGATTGCAAGAGCAACAGAAATTGATGCATCGCTTAAAGGTATGCAGAATGTTGTCGGCGGAAATATTGATGTAGTTTCCTTGTCAGATGTCTTGCTTATTCATAACAGAGAAGGCAAGGAAAGAAACTTACCATTCAACAGAGGCTTGTGTGATGAAACAGGTCAGGTTCGTGATGTTATTGCAGGAACTTGTTTTATCTGTGACAGCAGAGAAGATGAATTTATTGGTTTGTCGGAAAAGCAAACTGAAGGATATCTAAAAAGATTTAAATATCCCGAAAGATTTTACAGAACCGGAGATGGAATAACAAAGGTTCCATACAATCCAAATAAAAATAAAGAATACGAAAGGTAAGGTATAAAAATGAAAAAGTATAAGGTGATTATTAATCAGGTTAAAACAGTTGAAGTGAATGTTATGGCACATTCACCTAAAGAAGCAGAAAGAAGAATTAACGATATTGTTCGCAATACAGATGTCCTTTCCAAGTGTGAAGCAGACGAAGCTTTGCTCATCAAAGCATTTACAGAGGGCGAATACGGAACACTTTGTTGTGATGCCGATTGTGAAAATTGTCCTTTTGATGATGACGAAGAATGCTTATATGATGAGCTGTATTAAAGGTAAAAGCCTGCGGCTAAGTCTTAACAAGCATTGGGTAAATGGGATATTTTACCCGCTTGTTAAGGGTTTTCACCCCTAACACCCTGAAGAAAGGAGATGATTCCAATGGACACATTGGCTTATGTTGCGTTGATAGCATTGGCGTTTGCCTCTAATATTACAGCAACAGTATTGGTAGAAAATTTCAAAAGAAAAGGATTGATATGTTGTGAGTGAGAGAAAATATGAATTTCATATCTATCTTAATGAAGAGGAAAAAGATGCTTTATGCAAACTTTCTGAAATTACAAAACTTTCAAAGTCGCAACTTATAAGAGAAATTATTTTAGGTTATTCTCCACCCGAAGGTCCTCCTGCAAACTATGGTGAATTGATTTATCAGTTAAGAAGTCTCGGAAATAATATAAACCAAATTCTTCGTATCGCAAGAACAAACGGAATTTTAAATCCTGCCGAATTGGAGAAACACTTATCTGAACTCAGAACTATAGAGGAGAAAATGCATTCGGTATTTTATTTGAACAGGGACAATAATAAATGGCAATAGTTTATATAATTCCTATTCACACTCATCTTGACAGAACATTAGCTTATGTCAGTAACAAACTTAAAACTGAAAATGAAAATTATGAAGAAGTATTCTTGGATTTGCATAGTGTTCTTAGTTACACAGTTGATGATTTGAAGACTGAAAAGCAGTTCTATGTTTCAGAAGTTGGTTTAACCTCTTTAGAAACTGCTTTTTCCGAAATGATGAATACAAAAAAATTGTATAACAAGAAAGACGGTAATCTCGGATATCATATTATTCAATCCTTTGCTCCCGGAGAAGGAACACCTGAATTGATTCACGATATAGGTGTTGAATTTGTCAAGCGAGCATTTAATGGTTATGAAGCAGTCGTTGCTACTCATCTTAATACTGATTGTTTGCATAACCACATTGTAATTAATTCTGTCTGTGTTGAAACGGGAAAGAAGTTTAATGACTGTATGGAGAGTTATTATAACCTTCGTCAAATCTCTGATGACCTTTGTAGAGAATACGGATTGTCTGTGATTGAGAATCCAAAAAAGCGAAGCCGCAAACCTTATGACTTGTATATAGCAGAGAAAAACGGAGAGTGGACAAAGGATGCGATTATTAAAAGAGATATTGATGAGTGCATTTTGAAAACCACAAGTGAGACAGGTTTTTATTATGAAATGAAAAAACTCGGATACACTTTCAACTTTGAACGAAAGTATCCGACTATATCGCATCCTAAATTTGAAAGACCGAGAAGATTTAAAACTCTTGGTGAGGGATACACTCCGAAAGATATTGAAAGACGGTTAATGTCAAAATGGCAGAGATATAAAGTTGAAATACCTGAGCAAGACAATCTTGTTCAGGTATTTTTTGAACCACTTGTTGAACCTAACTATCAACAGGTATATGTGTCTTTTGTAAAGTTTGTCGGATATGTAAAGAATAGTCCGAATACAAATCGTGAGGTTGATAAATACCTTATTGATGAAATGCGAAAGCTTGATAAACTCATTGAACAACAAAATCTTTTGTGTCATTACGATATTGAAACACCGGAGCAACTTGAACAGTATAAAGATTCTTGTAAGAGTGAGCTTCAGGAATGTTATGAAGCAAGAGAGCGTTATCGTAAAATGATGAAGGCAGCAGCAAGAAATGGCGATGAAACAGAGGTCGCAAAACACAAGAGTGAAATAACTTTTCTCACAGAAAGAATGAGAATTCTTAGAAAAGATATTCGCATCTGCGACAGAATACAGGAACAAGAACCTAAAATAGAAAACAAAATAAATGAAATTATGAATGATAAAGAACGAAAGGAGATGAGTACAGATGAACGCTTCAGGAGACGCAGCGGAACAAATCGTGAGGATGACATTACAGGGCGTTGAGGTTGCAGGTAAGATGTCAATGGACGGAGCTGAAAGGCTTGTGAAACTTATCTTTGCTTCTCTTAAAGATACAAAGAGAACAAAAGGCAGAGCATCACTTAATACAATGCTAAAGTCTAATAAGCCGATTAAGGTTTTTGAACTTAAAGACAGAGACTTAAAAAAGTTTTGCCAAGAAGCAAAAAAATACGGCGTAATGTATCACGTTCTTAAAGACAGAGATAAGAATGATGGTAAATGTGACATTATGGTTCGTGCCGAAGACTCTGCAAAGGTAAACCGTATCTTCCAAAGATTTAATCTCGGTGCTAACAACAAGGCAACCGTCCGTGCAAGTCTTGAAAAATCCAAGGGTGATATTAAGCAATCACCGGAAAAAGAAAAACCTGAAAAAAGTGCAGAGGATAAGTTTATTGATGAACTCTTTGCTAAACCTCAGCAAACAGAAAAGAGCTATATTGAAAACCCCTCTATGGCGAGGACGGAAAAATCCCGAGCGTCCGAGCCTTCCTCCGTAGTGTCAGAGCTCCGACGCCATACACGGGATGACAAATCTTCCCGACCATCGGTAAGAGCTGAACTTAACGAAATCAAGGAAGAAAGAAAAAATGCTGCGAAAGGAAAAGCAACTCCGCAGAAATCAAAAACGAAAGGAGCCAAAACAAATGGCAGAACTCGATGAGCTTTTCAGTAATGAAAAGCAGACAACAATGGAGCCTTATTCAAAAGATGATTGGATAAGACAGAAAAATGAAAACAGAGCATTGGCTTATGAGATGCTTGAAACGGCAACCGAGGAACTTAACAATCCCGATACTGTTATGGCATATCTTGATATTCAGAGTAAGTTTGACAGATATTCTGTAAGCAATGCTCTTTTAGTAGCATACCAGAGTCCCGAAGCCACAAGGCTTTGTGATTCAAAAACTTGGCAGAAAAACCACGTCTTTATCAACAAGGGTGAAACAGGAATTATCATTCTTGAACCCGGTAAGGAATATACGAGAGACGATGGCAAGACCGTGACTCCGTATAATGCAAAGAAGGTCTTTGACATTTCACAGACTAATGCAAGACAAAGACAGTTTAAAGCGAAAACGCCTGATGCTCGTGTAGTTGTAAAAGCAATGATTACAACTTCACCCGTACCCGTAAAAATCAGTAATGAGCTTCCCGAAGGTATAAATGCTCATTATCAGCCTGAAACAAAAATGATTTTTGTCAGACAAGGCTTGGAGGGTGATGATATTGTCCGTGCTCTTTCTAAAGAAATTGCTTTTGCAAGACTCGATAAAGGTGATTTCAACAGAGAAAACCTTGAATTTAAAGCACAGGCAATTTCATATATCACAACCTCAAGAGCAGGTTTTGAACCTGAACCCATTACAGATTTAAGTGATAAGTTTTCTTCTCTTGAAGCGAAAGAAAAGCGAGCCGAGCTGACACAGGCTCGTGACCACGCTAATACAATTTCAAACACAATTAAAAAGGCTCTTGAACCTAAAAGCAAAGAACACGGTGACAGATAAGGCGGTGTTCTTGTGTGAGAGAAGAAAAAAGAGTTATAACGGTTGACTCCTTTCAACACGATTTGATGATTAACGGCATTAACGAGTTTCGCAATATGTTAATTGAGCAAGAAATGCCGATTGAAGATGTTGATGAGCTTCTTAAAAAAATCCTTGATGCTCCGCTTCTCAGAAAGAGGAGGTTTGACCGTGAGGACAGATAAATTCTCAAAAACTAATCTCATACTTTATGCTTGCGGTCTTATACCCGTTATATGGTTAGGATTGTTGGTTGCTCCGTATATTGAAGGTGGACTTGTAGATATAATCAAGAACCTTTCAGTAGCTTTTAATAATCCGTTTAATATTTCTATTTGTGAGGACAGCTTAAAAACTGTCCTCATTTTCATTTTAGCCTATGCTCTCGGCCTCGGTATTTATATGTCCAATGATAAAAACTACCGAAGACGAGAAGAACACGGTTCAGCCAAGTGGGGAAAGGCTGAAACCATAAAAAAGAAATATATGGATAAAGAGGTTACACAGAATAAGGTTCTGACTCAAAACACAGCAATAGGACTTGACGGCAGACAACACAGAAGGAATCTTAATGTTTTGGTTTGCGGTGGTTCGGGTGCGGGTAAGACCCGATTCTATGCTAAACCAAACATTATGCAGGCAAACACTTCGTTTATAGTCCTTGACCCTAAAGGTGAGCTTCTTCGTGATACGGGAAATATGCTCAAAAAGCAAGGTTATGACATTAAAGTTCTTGACCTAATCAATATGGAAAAGAGCGATTGCTATAACCCCTTTGTGTATATTCATAATGACAATGATATACAGCGACTCGTTACAAATCTTTTTAAGAACACAACTCCCAAAGGAAGTCAGAGTAATGACCCGTTTTGGGACCAAGCAGCAAGTATGCTTTTAAAAGCTCTTGTTTCATATCTTCATTATGAAGCACCACCTGAAGAACAAAACTTCTCAACAGTTCTTGAAATGATAAGAGCAGGTGAACTTCCCGATTATGAGGGTGGAGGTCAGGATATGGTAACTGTAAGTCCCCTTGATGAAATATTTGAAAGACTTGAAAAACGGTGTCCCGACCATATTGCACTTAAATATTACCGTTCTTATCACAGCGGTTCAACAAAGACTTTGAAATCTATTCAGATTACGCTTCTTGCAAGACTTGAAAAGTTTAATCTTGATTCACTTGCAAGTATGACTTGCTTTGATGAACTTGAACTTGACCAAATCGGAGAAAAGAAAACTGCTTTGTTTGCACTTATTCCCGAAAATGATACAAGCTTTAACTTTATAGTCGGTATGCTATACACACAGTTGTTTCAGCAGTTATATTATCAGGCTGACTTTATTCATAGTGGTAGACTACCCGTTCATGTTCATTTTGTAATGGATGAGTTTGCTAACATTGCCCTGCCTGATGATTTTGATAAATTACTTTCAACTATGCGTTCTCGTGAAATATCTGTTTCGATAATTATTCAGAATATGGCACAGCTTAAAGCTTTGTTTGAAAAGCAATGGGAAAGTATAGTTGGTAACTGTGATGAGTTCTTATATCTCGGTGGCAACGAGCAATCAACACACGAATATGTTTCCAAACTATTGGGTAAGGAAACAATAGACACAAACACCTACGGACAATCACGAGGAAGAAACGGTAGTTATTCGACAAACTATCAGATTTCCGGCAGAGAACTCTTAACTCCTGATGAAGTGCGAATGCTTGATAACAAGTACGCACTTCTTTTTATTCGTGGTGAAAGACCTGTACAAGATTTAAAGTATGACATCTTAAAACACCAAAATGTCAAAGATACAACAGACGGTAAGGGTGAAAATTACGTTCACGGCTTTGAAGATTATTCAAGTCTTGAAATGCTTTTTGATGAACTTGACGATATTAACATTGATGATTTACCTAAATCAGATGTTGTTATCTATTCAAGTCAGGAAATTGAAGAATATTTATTAAATTTGGAGGAATAAAAATATGAGTAAAAATGTAATTACAAAAACAAAGAGAGCTCCTATGGAGGGTAAAGTAAGAAAAGGATTTAAGGCTTATGTGGGTATTATACTTTGCCTTGTTGTTCTTTTCACTTGCGGACTTACCGCTTTTGCAGCGGGAGATCCTGTAGCAGTTGTAAACAACCTTTCAACATTCATCTTCGGACTTATCAGAGCAGTAGGTCTTATCCTTCTCGGTTTTGGTATCGTGCAGGTCGGTCTCTCTCTTAAATCACATGACCCTTCACAGAGAGCAAACGGTTTCCTTACTGTTGCCGGTGGTATTATTATCACTTTTGCAAAAGAAATTCTTGATTTAATTGTCGGTTAAGGTTAAGTTTGGCTCTGTGCTTTTTTCGCAGAGCCAAACTGTATTAAATTTTATATTTAATTGTAAAATATTGAAAGTAGATTTTTTTAATGCTATAATATTTACAAATCCAAGAAAAGGAGAAAGTAAACATATGAATACAATTGTTTTAATTGATGGTGTAACATTAACAGATGCAGATTTAGAACTTTTAAATAATGACAATGAAAATGGTGTGGTTTTCGGTTCGACAAATCAGAAAAACTTTTTACCACCTGAAACATTTCTTTTAATTGTTGAATTAGGAAATAATCTCGGTTATAATGCAATATATGATGTGCTTAAATTTATTCTGTTAAAAGTGGTTGGTTTTATCAAGAATAAAACTGAAAATAAAGAAACAAAAATAGAAATTGCTTGCAATGGTAAAAAAGCATCTTTGGACTGCAATTTTGAACTTACTGAAAAGCAGAAAGATAAATTCATTGATGCTGCAATAAAAAATTTGCTTGATGATTAAAACCATATTGGAGGAATATCTTTGATACCTAAAAAAGATATAATTGAAATATATAAAAAGCACTTCCCGGCAAGGGCAAGGGACGTATCTGTTGAAAAAAATATTATAAAATATATCTTATTGTTAGAAAACGAAGATATGTCACCTGAATATTTATCTCTTTATTCAGGGAAAATGAATTCAAGTACAATAAAAGCTGATAATTCAATTATTATATTTGATGAATTACTACAGTACACAATTATGTCTTTTTATCTTATGATATTCTCTTTAGCATGCAATAATAGCAACGAAAATTTTCAAAGATGCTTTAAAAACTGCGTTGTACTATTAGATTTACAGGGCAACAAAAATGAAATAGGCACACATAATCTTAAAGAGATGTTTGAAATGTGTAAATTACCAAAATCTATACTTGATTTGGCGATGGATGCTTATTGGGTGAGTTGGACATTCGTTTTTGCACATGAGTTTTATCACGCAAAATGTACAGGAAAAACATCACCCTTGCAAGAGGAAGTGGATGCAGATAAATCTGCATATATGATTTTACTTCATTTGATTATGGCACAGAAAAATGCAAAAATTCCAGACGATATAAAAGTTTTTCACGAGTATCTTTATTTAGCACCACTGATGCTAATGGAATATTTTAAATTGTTGGACTTCTACAATTCTTTGTTTGGAAAAGCAATTGACTATACTGACCATCCGACACCTGAGATTAGGCAGGAAAAACTGTTTGATATGTTTGACGACTATATTCCGGAATCTTTTGATACCACAATAGGAAACGATTTGTATAATAGTTTTTTAGACCAGATTGATGTATTAAAAGAACAATTGGAGATAAAAAAGAAAAATGGAAAATTAGATTTTTTGAGTAATATTTAACTTGAAGTACAGTCGGCTTTAATTAAAGTCGGCTGTGCTTTTTGAAAGGAGGAATCCAATGGAATCGAGTAATTGGGTAGTGCAAAATCTACAAAATGCACTCGGAACTTGGAATGACAAGTTAAGTGAAATATGGCTTCTCATCACTCAATCCCCCGAAGAGTTTAAAGACGGTACGATATGGAATGTTATCACAAACATTCACGGAGCACTACAGGCGATAGGATATTCGCTTTTAGTGCTCTTTTTTGTTGTAGGTGTGATGAAAACCTGCGGCAATTTTGCTGAAATGAAGCGACCTGAAATTGCATTAAAAATGTTTATCAGGTTTATTCTTGCAAAGGCATCTATTGACTATGGACTTGAATTGATGATGGCACTGTTTGAAATTGTACAAGGTATTGTTGCAAAAATTATGGCAACATCAGGACTTGCATCTATTGATCAAACAGTATTGCCGGAATCAATAATAACGGCAATCGAAGATAGCGGATTTTGGGAAAGTGTACCGCTATGGGCAGTAACTCTTATAGGTAGTCTGTTCATAACCGTTCTTTCATTCATTATGATTATGACAGTTTATGGACGATTCTTTAAGATTTATTTGTACACAGCAATCGCACCCGTGCCTCTTTCTTCGTTTGCGGGCGAACCTTCATCTTCTGTTGGTAAGAGCTTTATTAAGTCATACACAGCGGTATGCTTGGAGGGGGCAATAATTGTTCTTGGTTGTATAATCTTCTCGCTATTTGCCGCTTCACCACCTGTTGTTGATGAAACAGCGGCAGCAGTAAATCAGGTATGGACTTATGTAGGTGAGCTTATATTCAATATGCTTG
>CALCTT010000037.1 GCA_937906895.1 uncultured Clostridia bacterium
AAAACGAAGTTGCAGCAACATGTACAGCTGAAGGTTCTTATGACAACGTAGTTTACTGTTCAGTATGTGGCGAAGAACTTAGCCGTAACACAGTTACAGTTGAAAAGGTAGCTCATACAGAAGAAACAATCACTGTTGACCCAACATACACAGCTGACGGTTATGTATTAGTTAAGTGTTCAGTATGTGGTGAAGAATTCAGCAAGACAATCATTCCAGCATTGACACTTCCTAAGGTTCTTAACGGTGGTTCTCAGATTTCATTCAATCTTAAGGCTGGTGCTTATGCAGGTACATTCAACGTACGTGCAATCGCAGGTATTAAGAGTGATGAATTCGTTGCAACATTTGGTGCTAACGGCGAAAAGATTACTGATATCGGTTTCGTATTCGCAGCAGGTAGCAATGTAGTAGCTCCTTCAATGGATGATGTTAAAGCTATTGTTGAAAACGGTGCTTCAGTATCCGGTTATGCTAAGAAATCAATTTCTAAGATTAGCACAACATACAAGACAGGTTACCATACATTTGCTTGTCTCGTAACAGATATTCCTGATGCAGAAAAGGACAACAGCCTTGTTGTTGTTGGCTATGTAGCATGGGATAGCAACGGCGACGGTGCAGCAGATGCTTATGCATACTACAACACAGCTAAGACAGTTTCTTTCGCAAGCTTGTATGACGCATACTACCCATTCTAATTAAAGGATAGATAGTATTACTTACAATCAAATAGAAAGGAGCATTTTGCTATGAAAAAATACATGACACCTGATTTCGACGTAACAGTTTACGAAATCAAGGAAACAATCACATCTATGGACGGCGACGATATGACAAGCCTCGCAGATGGCGGTTGGATGGGCGGAGACGACTCAGACTTCTAATAATAAAGAATAATCTTTTCCCCCGAGGATTAAACCCCTCGGGGGTTTTTATATTTGTTACAAAATTGTAAAGAAATAATAGAAAAAAGTGTTGACTATGGAAAATATTTGTGTTAAAATCAAACTAACCTTAAATATAAAGGGTGCTTTGTTATGAAAAAAAATAGAATAATCAGCTTGGTTCTGGCAATTGTATTTTGTTTCACAGCAACAATCCTTGTTGTAACTGCAAATACAAAAGAAGCAAGCATTCAGATTGTTTCAGACAAAACAGAGCTTAAAGCAGGAGAATCTGCAACAATTTCCGTTAATGTAACAACAAACTTCTCCGTTGCTACTATGTCAATACCGGTTTTCTATGATAAAACTATGGTGACAGTAAGTGATGCAACCGCAAATCTGACGGATTACTCAGTAAAAAGCACAACAACTGATACTCAGAGTGTTAATTCTGATAAGGTTTATGCTGATACTAATGTTGATTCGTCAAAATATGGATTTGTTCTTGTTACATACATCGCTTCAGCCGGTGTTGATGTGGCTGAAACGGTTGACGGTGCAGTTCTTACCTTTAATATTACTGCTATTGCGGACGTTGAGGGCGATGCGATAATCAATTGCGTTGCTGAATCAGCAAAAACAACAGATAATGTTGACGGAATGCTCTATTTCGGCTCCCCTGCCAGCGGTAAGACAATAAACTCTGTTCCTGAAAATGTAGAAAATATCAATTTTGCTTCAGCAAGTGAAACTGTTGTAATTACGAAGGGTTTAGCAGAAGCTAATACGCTCGTACTCAACGAAGACGCACCATACGAAGCAGTAATCGACTATGATAACTGTGGTGATTACATGGGTACAATCTATGGTATTGACACACTTGGTTGGGACGATACTCTCGAAGCAGACGGTGCTCTTGCAGACTTCCTTACAACAGCATACGGTTATGATTACCTTGAAATCGTTATTGGCGATGCTGGCGTTGAAACAACAGGTACAATCGTTAACGTACTTGATGAAAATGGTGACATAGTTGAATCATATGTATTCGTATACTTCGGTGATATCGATGGTGATGGTATGCTTTCTGGTACGGATGGATTTATTGCAGAAGAATACGAAATTACATATCAAGGCATCGAGTCATATGAGGGATATATAGCAGCAGATGTTGATGGCGATGGTATGGTAACAGGTACAGATGGATTTATAATAGCAGAATATGAAATTACATATCAAGGTATCGATGAGCAGTCTAATATAGCTCAAAATGCGGTTAATAATGTATATGAATGGGTTTATTAAAGAGGTAAATTCATAAATATAAATAAAGTTATAAGGAGAATAAATATTATGATTAAGAAAATTAGTGCGATTATTCTTGCACTTGTACTTTGTATTAGTGCTGTTGTAATCCAGACATCAGCGTATGAGATTGCTGATGGCAAAAAGATTGCGTACGAGATAAAGCTTGACAAAGAGAGCTATAATGCAGGCGATACAGTTACAGTAAGCTTTTTCATGTATGGTGAAGCAGATCTTGAATTTGCAGCAGGTGCTATTGTTTTTGGTTGTCACTCAGATGTATTTGATACAACTGTGAACACAGCGGAAAGTGTAAAAGCAAGTTCTACAATGGAAGAAACAGCAGCGACTTACTACAAGGATGTAAGTGGACAGACATGGGCATGGCAGACAAATGCAACAATTTATAACAACATTGTAAACAGCAATACTGACGAAGAAAATGAATTGTTCGACCAGTATATTAAGGTTGGTATTAACAAACTTGGTAGTAACGGTTCACATGAATTAGCAGCTGATACATCAAGAGGTTATCCAGCTAACGACCTTAATGCAAACAATGCAGCGGGTGTTCCTCTTATTACATTCCAGCTTAAACTTCGTGATGATATTGCTAATGGCACAAAGATTAATGTGGGTATTCCAACAGGTCCTATGGTTAAGAACTACACATATATGAACTACCTCAACGACCCAGGTAATTCTACAAAAGTTACAAAGACAACAGCAGAAAATTCAGACGTTATTTGGAGCACAAATGCATCAGTCAAAGTAAACTTATGTGAAAATGGACATACTCCTGCAGAAGCAGTTCAGGAAAATGTTGTAAACGCAACTTGCGGAACAGACGGTTCTTATGATGCAGTTGTTTACTGTTCTGTTTGTGGCGAAGAAATCAGCCGTACACCTACAACAGTTCCTGCAACAGGCGAACACGTTTACGCTAAGGAAATCAACAGAGTTGAACCTACATGTACTGAAGATGGTTATGTTGTTAAGGCTTGTGGTTGTAGTGATAATGTAAATATTACAGAAACTCTTCCTGCAACAGGTCACAGCGAAACTAAAGTTGTTACAAAGCCAACATGTACAGAAGCTGGTTACACAACATACACATGTTCAGCTTGCGGAAACGTAAGAACAGCTGATGAAGTTCCTGCAAAGGGTCACTCATACAGAGATAAGGTAACAGCTCCTACATGTACAGAAGCTGGTTATACAACACATACTTGTCCAATCTGTAAGGACTCATATACAGATACTGAAGTTCCTGCAACAGGTCATAAATATGAAACAGTTGTAACAGCTCCAACATGTACAGAAGCTGGTTACACAACATACACATGTTCAGCTTGTGGCGACACATACACAGCTGATGAAGTTGCTGCTACAGGACATAAACACGAAGTAACTGCTGTTAAGCAGCCAACATGCTCAAAGGCTGGTTTCACAAGATATACATGTGCTTGTGGTGATAGCTATGATGTTGAAATCCCTTCAACTAACCATACTAATGCAGATGGCACATCAGCTCTTGTAGAAATTCCTGCAGTTCCTGCAACATGTAAGACACCTGGTTATACAGCAGGTGAAAAGTGCACACTTTGTAACACTCAGACAATCGTTCCTCAGCAGGTTCCAACAAGTGACCACGCTTGGGATGCAGGTGTTGTAACAGCACCAACATACACAGCTGAAGGTTATACAACATACACATGTACAGTTTGTGGCGAAACAAAGAATGATGACTTTGTTCCAGCACTTACACCAGATACACCTGACACACCAGATGTTCCATCAACAGGACTTTCATTTGAAATCAGAGACCCAGCTGTTACAAAGCTTAGATTCATGGACGAAATGCTTCTCCATGCTGATGTAGCTAATGCTCCGGAAGGTTCATACGTTAAGTGGGAAGCAACTGAAGGTGCAGAATTCTTCACAATTATGGAAGATAACGGCGACGGTAAGTTAAGAATTACACCTAAGGATGAAGGTTGGACAACATTCAAAGCAACTCTTTATGATGCAAATGGTAATGTTCTTGCAACAGACGAAATCGAAATGTTCTCAAGAGCTCACTTGTTCGACAAGATTGGTGGTATTATCCGTTACATCTTCGGTTCAAACATCAAGTACGAAAAGTAATTTATAAATAATCACTATGGCAGGGAAGACTTAATTGTCTTCCCTGTTTTTTGTTGTAAGAGATTATTTCCAAAATTTGCATATAATTGCTGTATAAATTCTTGACACAGTGTTCTTTTTTGTGTAAAATAATAAAGATAGTATGGGGAAATGGTATCCTTGTGCTTATTCAACTTAATTTCATTTCATATTTTTTATATATATTGTGAAATTAAATATTTATTATTGGGAGGGACAAACCTATGATTACTGTAGGTGTGGCTATCGTTATTGCCGTTGTCTCTGCTGTTGTATTTGGAGCATTAGGCTTTGTAATTGGTGGCGTATATCGCAAAAAGGTTGCAGAGGCTAAAATTGGCTCAGCTAATGAAGAAGCATTAAGAATTGTAAATCAGGCTGTGCAAGCAGCTGAAAGCAAGAAAAAAGAAGCTATTCTTGAGGCTAAAGACGAAATACACAAGTTAAGAAACGAAGTTGATAAAGAACTTCGTGAAAGACGCGCAGAGGTTCAAAGACAAGAACGTAGAATCGTACAAAAAGAAGAAAATCTTGACAAGAAAACAGAAAATCTTGAAAAGAAAGAAGAAACACTTGCTGAAAAGATTAAGCTCGCTGACCAAAAACTCGAAGAAGTTGAAATGCTTAAACGCAGTCAGCTCGAGATGATGGAAAAAATCAGTGGCTACAGCAAGGAGCAGGCAAAAGCAATGCTTATGCAGGAGCTTGATGATTCACTCACTCACGAAAAAGCTCTTAAAATTCTTGATTTTGAGCAGAGAACACGTGATGAAAGTGATAATATTGCTCGTGAAATCATTACAGGTGCTATTCAGAGATGTGCTGCTGACCATGTAACAGAAGCAACAGTTTCAGTTGTAGCACTTCCAAACGACGAAATGAAGGGTAGAATTATTGGTCGTGAAGGTCGAAATATCAGAACACTTGAAACAATTACAGGTGTTGACCTTATAATCGACGATACTCCTGAAGCAATTACAGTTTCAAGTTTTGACCCTGTGCGTCGTGAAATTGCAAGACTTACTCTTGAAAAGCTTATTCAGGATGGTCGTGTTCATCCAACAAGAATTGAAGAAATGTACGAAAAAGCAAAGCGTGAGGTTGAGCAGACAATTAAGCAAACAGGTGAAAGAGCAGTTGTTGACGCAGGTGTTAATGGTGTTCATCCTGAACTTGTTAAGCTTCTCGGTAAACTTAAATATCGTACAAGTTTCGGTCAGAATGTACTCGCTCATTCTCTTGAGGTTTCATACATAGCAGGACTTATAGCTCAAGAACTTGGTGCTGATGTTAAACAGGCTAAGCGTGCAGGTCTTCTTCACGATATCGGTAAGGCTCTTGACCGTGAATTTGAAGGTACACATATTGAACTTGGTGTAGAAGCTGCAAAGAAATACAAAGAAAACGATAAGATTATTCATGCGATTCAGGCTCACCACGGTGAAATTGAAGCAAAAACAATCGTTGCAGTACTTGTTCAGGCAGCAGATGCTATTTCTGCAGCTCGTCCGGGTGCTCGTCGTGAAAATGTTCAGAACTATATTAAACGACTTGAAAAGCTTGAAGAAATCGCAACATCATTTGATGGTGTTGAAAAGTCATTTGCTATTCAGGCCGGCCGTGAAATCAGAATTATGGTTAATCCTGATAAGGTTTCTGATGAAAAGATGGTTATTGTTGCTCGTGACATTGCAAAGAAAATTGAAGACGAGCTTGAATATCCGGGTCAGATTAAGGTTAACATTGTTCGTGAAAATCGCGTAATAGACTTTGCCAAGTAAATATTAACAATTATGCCCCGATGTCATCAACGGCTTCGGGGCAAAATAAATTAAATCCATATATAGAAACGGTGCGTATAATGTCACGCAAAATTAAAATTTTATGTGTAGGAGATATTGTCAGCCAACAGGGCTGTGATTTCTTACGAAAAAAACTTCCTGAATTTAAAAAGCAGAACAATGTTGATATCTGTATTGTAAATGGCGAAAATTCTGCAATTGGAAATGGTATGTTGCCGAATTCTTGTGGACATATTTTTACAAGTGGTGCAGATATGATTACAGGAGGCAATCATTCCTTTAAAAGACGAGAAATTTATGATTATCTTGACCGTACAGATAATGTTATTCGTCCTGCTAATTTTGATGAAGGCGTTTTTGGGAAAGGCTTTGGAATAATCGACAAGGGTTCTTATAAAGTTGGCGTAATAAATCTTTTGGGCAGAGTGTGGCTTGAAGGTCATAATGACCCATTTGAAACTGCTGAAAAAATTGTAGATAAGATAAAGAAGGAAACGAATATTATTCTCGTTGATTTCCACGCAGAAGCTACTGCCGAGAAGAAAGCGTTGGGATATTTTCTTGACGGAAAAGTGAGTGGTGTATTTGGTACACATACTCATATTCAAACTGCTGATGCGCAAATTCTTACAGGTGGTACAGGTTATATTACTGATTTAGGTATGACAGGTCCTGAAGAATCTGTTTTAGGTGTGAAAAAAGAGATAATTATAGAAAAATTCAGAAAAGGGTTTTCAACAATGTTTGAAACGGCAGACACACCTTGTTTTATGCAGGGTTGCGTGTTTACAGTTGATAAGGACAGCGGAAAAACAGTTGAGATAAATGCGATTACTGTGAGGTGAGCAAATGAAAAAATTAATAAAAATAATTTCATTGCTTTTATGCCTTTGTATATTGTTTTCTGCTTGTACAAGCGGAAAAGAAAAGGAAGAAACAACTGTAAATTCTGAAGAAGCATCTGATGGCGGGGTTACGACTGAAAGTACAAACAAAATGGGAGATGGAAAAGTCGTTCTCCCTTATAACGAAACAGATGGATTAAATCCTTTTTTTGCCAAGAGTTATGAAAACTTGTACTTGAGCAAACTGATGTATGAGCCATTATATTCTATGGATAGTACTTATAATGTGTCTCCTGTTATTGCAGAAACGATTAACATTAATGATAATATGGCTACAGTACGACTTCGTCACGGAATATCTTGTAACGGGTCAAGCGAGATAACAGCAGAAGATGTTGTTTACTCCTTCAATATGGCAAAAGCTTCTTACAGCTGGCAAAATTCTCTTAAAGATATCATTTCAGCTGAAGCGGTAGGACAATATGCTGTTGATTTTACTCTCAGTCATAAAGATATATATGTATCGGGAAAGCTTGATTTCCCTATTGTGAAAGTCGGTACTGCAGATAGTCAGACTTCTGTACCTGCGGGTAGTGGAGATTACTATTATTCAAAAGGTACGCTTATAAATGCGCTTAATAAAGAAAAAACGATACTCCTCTCACCTATTGGTACAAACGAAAGTGCAGAAAATGCTGTTAATATTGGTGAAACAGACGTGTATTTTAACGATTTGTCCGATTGTGAGTATTCTTCTGCTGCAGGAATGTCGAAAGATGTTTTGCTGAATAATATGGTTTATCTTGGGCTTAACAGTTCAAGAGGTGCTTTGAATAATTACATCAGAAATGCTATTGCAGCAAAAATAGACAGTGAAAAAATTGTAGTATCTGCGTATCAGGGCCACGCAACTGCTATGAAATTACCTGTGAATCCTGAAAGTGACCTTGCAGGTCAGATTACAAAAATTAAAACTGAAGGAGATACTGTTCTTGCAAATAATATTATTGACAGATGCGGATATACAAGATATTCAGGTAAAGCAAAAACAAATGGTGCATATACCCTGTCTTTATCATTGATGGTAAATAAGGAAAATAAATTCAGAGTAGCCGCGGCATATAATATTGCAGATTCTTTAAATGAATGTGGATTTTTAGTAAAAGTACAGACCGTTTCTTATACCGAATATAAACAGAGGATAGAATCCGGCAATTATGATATGTACCTTGGTGAGATAAAGCTTGATAACACAATGGATATTGGCGACTTTTTCCGTGAGGGAAATATGCTTTCATCAGGAATTAACACAAATGAAATTGTTGCGACAGAATATTTCAGATATCGTGCAGGAGAAATTACTGCAGAGGAATACTATGAGATATTTGTAGAGTATTATCCGTTTGTGCCTGTGCTTTTCAAAAAAGGTTATGTTGCAGCATCAGATGATGTGAATTTAACATTAAAACAAATGCCATATAGTTTATATGGTGGCATATAAAATTTATAAGGTGAAAAAATATGAGGTTCTCCGATGACATTAAGAACATCAAAGGTGTCGGCGAAGCCCGTGCAGCGGCGTTTCGTTCTGTTGGTGTGTCAACTGTCGGGGAGCTTCTTCGTTTTTATCCTCGTGCTTATGAGGATTGGAGCAAAATAACATCTATATCTCAATGTATTATCGGTGAAAATGCATGTATTAAAGGAACTGTAATGTTTCCCGTGAAAAATGAGCGTGTCCGTGGTGGAATGCTTATTGCAAAAGCAACAGTTACAGATGGCGACGATGTTTTTGCAGCAACATTTTTCAATAATAAATACATAGATAAAATGTTAAAAAGTGGTGAAGAGTATCTTTTTTACGGGAAAATGACTCTTGGAAAATTTTCTGCTCGTGAAATGATTTCGCCTATGTTCATCAAGGCTTCACAAAAAATGGAAATTCGTCCCATTTACCCACAGAATAAGAATATAACCTCAAGGGTTATTCAGTCTGCAGTACAGAATGTGTTGGAAAATATTGATAAAATACCTGAATATCTTCCGCAGAATATTCTTGATAGATACAATCTTGTTTCACTTGATACAGCCATAAGAAACATACATTTTCCTAAAGATGACGAAGAACTTCAACAGGCAAGGGACAGACTTATTTTTGACGAATTGTTTGTTTTACAGTTAAGTCTTCTTTGTCTTAAAAATGAGAATACAGAAATAACAACGAAAAACATAATAAAAGATGATTATACAGAAGAGTTTTTCAATATATTACCGTTTAAGCCGACAAATGCACAGATTAGAGCAGTTCGGGAGGCTGTTTCTGATATGCAGAGCAGCAAACAGATGAACCGGCTTTTGCAAGGTGATGTTGGCAGCGGTAAAACGGCAGTTGCTGCTGCAATTGTTTATACATCATCAAAAAATGGTATGCAATCTGCCCTGATGGCACCGACTGAAGTGTTGGCAACACAGCATTTTGAAACCTTTACAAAGCTTTTTGAGAATACAGGAATTAAGTGCGAATTGCTTGTTGGCAGTACAAAGGCAAAGGATAAAAGAGAAATTAAAGAAAGGCTAAAAAACGGTGAAATCGACCTCATAATCGGTACTCACGCTATTATTCAGGAAGATGTTGAGTTTGAAAGATTGGGTCTTGTAATTACTGATGAACAGCATCGTTTTGGTGTGAAACAGAGAACAGGTCTTTGCAGTAAGGGTGAAAATCCTCACGTTTATGTTATGTCTGCAACTCCTATTCCACGAACACTTGCACTCATTTTCTTTGGTGATTTGAAGGTGTCAATTCTTGATGAATTACCTCCCGGAAGACAAAAAATTGATACCTATGCAGTAAGGACAAATAAAAGAGGTTCAATGTTTGAATTCGTAAGACAGCATCTTGATATGGGATATCAGGCATATATTGTTTGCCCTCTTGTGGAAGAAAGCGAACTGATTCAAGGTGTTATTTCTGCGGAAGAATATTATGAAAAAGCACAAGCACCTTTTAACGGATATAAACTTGATTTACTTCACGGAAAAATGACTCCAAAGAAAAAAGATGAAGTAATGTTGAAGTTTAAGAATGGTGAAACACAACTGCTTATCTCAACAGTAGTTATCGAAGTTGGTGTTGATGTTCCAAATGCAGTAATTATGATTATCGAAAATGCAGAACGATTTGGTCTGTCACAGCTTCATCAGTTAAGAGGTCGTGTAGGCAGAGGAAAGGCAAAATCCCATTGTATTCTTGTGACGGATGCCACAGGTGACGAGGCAACAGCAAGGATGAAGATAATGTGTGATACTACTGATGGGTTTAAAATTGCTGATGAGGACTTAAAGCTTCGGGGTCCCGGTGATTTCTTTGGTACTCGTCAGCACGGACTTCCAAAATTGAGGATTGCCGATATTATAACGGATACAAAAATTCTTATGCAGACTCAGGAGCTTGCAAAAGAAATGATAGAAGAAAACGGTTTCAATAACCCCGAAAACAGACAGATAGCTAAGCTTGTAAGTAAAAAAATCAATAGTTTACAAGTTTCTAATACTGCAAACACAATTTAGCAATATTTGTAAAGTAAAATGTCGTTATATGTAGCATTATCAAATGAAAAGGATGTTGTTTATGAACGAAATTAAAGGATATTTAAGGGATTTCAGAATAGATGTTCCACATGTGATTTATGATTGCAGAGGAATTAAAATATTTGGCAGAAGAATAAAGTCAATTGTTTTCTCAACAGATGTGAGCATTATTAGAAATTGTAATGCTGATGCCGTTATTGCTGTTTATCCGTTTACACCACAGCCTGTTATAACACAAGCAGTGATGATGGCTGCTGATTGCCCTGTCTTTGTTGGAGTTGGCGGTGGACTTACAAAAGGTGAAAGAGTAATAAATCTTGCAAGACACGCTGAATACCAAGGTGCAACTGGAGTTGTGCTTAATGCACCAACATCCAACGATACTATCCGTGAGGTTGCAAAAGTAGTTGATTTACCTATTGTGGTGACTGTTGTTAAAGAAGATGATATTCAAGCAAGACTTGATGCAGGAGTTCAGATTTTTAATGTATCAGCGGCTGCAAAAACTCCTGAGTTAGTTGCAAAAATTCGTAGTGAATATCCTGATATACCTATTATGGCAACAGGTGGACCGACTGACGAAACGATTAAAGCAACTATCGAGGCAGGAGCAGATGCCATTACCTGGACGCCTCCTACAAACGGTGAGGTTTTCCGTGACATAATGGAGGCTTATCGCAGAGGTGAAGCCCACCCATAATTAAGGGAGAATTGAGATGTATATTTTAAAACCTATTTTAAAAGCCAATTGGAAAAATACAGAAAAAATGGATGCCAAAAGAATTGCATCACAGACAGAGCCTGAAGGACTTGAGCAGTTCCTTGACATTCCATATATTGACGATGGACAAAAAGCACATCTTTTAGATATCTATTATCCGCAAGGCACAACAGAGAAGCTGCCTGTTATAATTGATATTCACGGTGGTGGCTGGATGTACGGATATAAGGAAATCAACAAGTATTTCTGTTTAAAACTTGCACAAAAAGGTTTTCTTGTGGCATCAATCAACTATCGTCTTGCAGGTGATGTTCTTTTTGACGACCAGATTTGTGATGTTTTTGCAGCATTAAAGTGGATTGGTGAAAATCTTAAGGACTACCCTGCTGATATGAACAACATTTTCCTTGCTGGTGATTCTGCAGGCGGTCATTTTGCTTGTGTTACAACGGCAGTAAATCTTAATAAGGATATGCAAAAGGATTTTGGCGTTGATTACATAGGATATGATTTTAAGGCTGTTGCAGCAATCTGCCCTGCTGTCGATTTGTTAAGTCCCAATTTCCTTATGAATGTTAATATTCCGGTTTTGTTGGGAAACAAATCCCGCAAAAGTCCGTATAGAAAATATCTTGATGTTAAGCAGATTGCATCAAAAAAATTACCGCCGTTTTATATTCTTACTGCATCAGGTGATTTTTTAAGAGCACAGGCATACAAACTAAAGGATGTTTTTGATAATATCGGTGTGGAATATAGCTTCAGTGATTTTACGGAGAAGCTTGACGGAAAAAGTCTTCAGCACGTTTTTAATGTTGTTGACCCGTTCTCTGTCTATGGTGATAAAGCCAATGATGAAATAGCGAGTTTTTTCAAGGAAAAAATTGAATGAAAACTGTAAAATTATCGTAACTTGACAAATGTCACATAATATGATTTAATTAAAATACAATATTATTAGGAAAAGGAGATTAATATATGAAAAAAGTAATTTCATTGGTTTTAGTTGCTGTTATGGTGTTCTCTCTTTCAGTTGTTGCTTTTGCAGCAAAGTTGGGCGACGTAAATGGCGATGGCAAGGTAACAGGTGCTGATGCACTTTATGTATTACAGGCAGCGGCAGGGTTAAGAACTCTTACTGCAGAACAGCAAAAGAAGGCTGACTATAACAAGGATGGTACAGTTTCTGCAATTGATGCTCGCAAGATTTTACAGGTTGTTGCAGGTTTAATTCCTGAAGAGGAAATGACAACATCAAAGCCACCTGTTGTTGGTGACGATGACGGTGATGATAGTATTTCTTGGGACGATATTATCGGTGCATGATTTCTGAATAAAAAGTTTAACGGCAGTTCGTTTGATTGAACTGCCGTTTTTTCATATATCTTCGTTATTTATAATCTTTTTAGGGTTTTCAATAAGACATTTCTCAACGAGCTCCTCGGTAATAATATTTGGAAGCAGATTGAGTTTTTCTATAAGACGAGTGTGACGGAACTCAAGGTCGTGGGCATCACTTGCTATTATTTGTGCTATACCTCTGCTAATCATATCAATTGACATATCTTGAGCTGAGAGGCCATTTTCACCGATAAGACTGTCAATATTAACTTGAAAAATAATACCACGGTCAATAAGCTCATCAATAAGGTTATAATTTTGATGAAATTCATAGTATCTTTCAGGGTGAGCAAGAATTGGAAGGTAACCTCTGTCAAAAAGTTCGTCAAACCATCGGGTGACATTTCGTGTGTCAAATGGAGTTAATGACATTTCACAGAGAATATATTTTGTGCCATTAATAGTAAGCTCATCAAGATTATCAGCACCAAAAACTCTGTCCGAAAGAAAAAGTTCGGCTCCCGGAAGCACTTCAAGAGGTATATTTTCCTTTTCTAGTGCTTCACGAAGAAGTGTAATTCTCATATCCCTTTCTTCGATAAAATCTTCAAGATAACTGTATTCAAAGAAGTGAGGAGTAAGCACCAACGAATCGCAGCCATTCATATATGAATCGCGGCAAAGCTCAATTGATGTTTCTATATCTTCTGCACCGTCATCCATATCAAACAGCACGTGGCTGTGGATATCAATCATTCAGCACCCTCCTGTTCTTCTGATTTGTGGAAAATGTTTATAATTCCTTCGTCGTTTAAAAGTTTAATCATAACTATTGTAATTGGAAGAATAAAAATTCCTATAACACCAAAAATCTGTGACCCGATAAACATAGATACGATTGTTAAAAATGCAGGAATACCTAACTGTGCTGCTACAAGCTTAGGTTCAATAACCTGACGAATAACCGTTATACAAACATAAATTACAAGTAATCCTATGGCGAGAGAATAGTTACCTGAAATAAGGTTATATAATGCCCAAGGAATAAGTACTGTACCTGTACCTAAAACAGGAACAATGTCGATTACCGCTGTGAGAGCAGCAATAACAAAGATGTAGCCTCCGCTGTATATTTTAAGAAAATTTAAAACGGATAAACCCAATGATAATTCGCAGAAAGTTATTGTAATAATAATTGCATAAGCTTTTATCATTTTTCCCAGTGATGGAATAAGAAGTCGTTTTGCTCTTACTATTTTCTCTCTTGTTTCATTACTGAAGAAGCCTAATACAAGATTTCTTACTGATTTGAAATCAGATGTCATAAAACAACATGCAACAAGAGAAACAACAATAGAAACGAGTGTTGTGGGAATTTGTTTTGCAGTATTCCAGATTCCTAAAAGTGGAGTTGAAAGGAATGAAAAGTCGAAGTCTGAAGATTCGGGAAGCACCATTTCAGGAGCATTGATAAATGTGTCTAATTTCTCGTTAACAAAGTTAATTGCGGCAACTTCAGCTTTTTCAGGTAAAAGTGCAAGTATATTTGCAATATAACCCTTTATATCTTCTACAAGTGCAGGAATGTCCTCAAACTGAATCATAATGTAACGGAAAAACCCCTTAAACTCTGAACCTAACCATACAACAATAAGACCTAAAACCAAAACAACCAAAAGAAAACTTAAGAGAACGAGAAATGTTGAAACGATTCCCCTCTTTAATGGCGTTTTTTTACACAGAAAATTTACAGGCTTCTGTAAAACCATAGCAATTATCAAAGAACAGATAATCGGAAAAACTGTTCCAAGCGCATATTTGAAAAACAGATAGAAAAGCGCAATAATAATTGACGCATAAACTGTATTAATAATAAAATTCTTTTTCTTTTCGATTCCTGTCATAAAACTTCTCCAAAATTTTTGTAATACTAATATAATAAACTATTTTTTCGCAACTATCAATTAAAAAGTTATAAATTATGTAATTTTTTCTAAAAAATTAATGAAAAATTATATAAAAATATTGTATATTACCTCTTTATAAAAAATAATATTTGTGATAGAATATGTAAAAGTATTTTTTATAATGCTTAATTATACCTTGTAACAGGATGTGAAACAAATGTATGTTGCAGTAATGGGTTATGGTACAGTAGGTTCAGGTGTGGTTGAAGTCCTCACAAAAAACCACGACAGTATCGTAAAAAGAAGCACGCAAAAAGAAATGGAAGTTAAATATATTCTCGATTTAAGGGATTTCCCGGGGGACCCTCACGAGGATAAAATGATAAAGGATTTTAATTTAATTCTTAATGACGATGATGTTAAGGTTGTAGTTGAAACAATGGGCGGTCTTCATCCGGCTTATGAATTTGTTTCATCTTGCCTTAAAGCAGGCAAAAGTGTCGTAACATCAAACAAAGAACTTGTTGCAGCAAAGGGCTGTGAGCTTTTACAGTATGCTGCTGAGAATAATGTTAATTTCTTGTTTGAGGCATCTGTTGGTGGCGGTATTCCGATTATTCGTCCTATTTCACAGTGCCTTGCAGCAAATGAAATTGATGAAATCGCAGGTATTTTAAATGGTACAACAAACTTTATTCTTACAATGATGATTGAAAAGAATATGAGTTTTGAAGATGCGTTAAAACTTGCTCAGGATAATGGTTATGCAGAAAAAGACCCTACAGCTGACGTTGAAGGTCACGATGCTTGCAGAAAAATCTGTATTCTTGCTTCACTTTGCTTTGGAAAACACGTTTATCCTGATTCGGTTTACACAGAAGGTATTACAAAGATTACTCTTGACGACGTTGCATATATTGGTGCATTCGGTGGTGTGATTAAGCTTTTAGGTCGTGCAAAGAGAATGGACGACGGTAAGATTTTCGCAATCGTTTCTCCTGCAATCGTTATGAATGGCAGTCAGTTGGCATCAGTTAATGATGTTTTTAATGCAATTCTTGTTCGTGGTGACGCAACAGGTGATGTTGTTTTCTACGGTAAGGGTGCGGGTAAATTGCCTACTGCTTCTGCAGTTGTCGCAGACGTTATTGACTGTGCAAGAAATATGGACAGAAAGAAGCCACTTGGTTGGAGCGAGGCAGAGGAAAACTATGTTGTTGATTATAAATCAGCGGTTAATCCTCTTTATATCCGTGCTGAAGTTACAGATAAAGCAAATGCTTTACAGGATGTTGTTGCAACAATCGGTAAGGTACAGGTGCTTGAATTTGCAGGTTGCAAGTCAAATGAACTTGCTTTTGTAACAGGCGCTATGGCTGAAAGTGAGCTTACAGAAAAGCTTAACAGCATTTCTTCAATCAGCATTAAATCTCTTATCAGAGTTACTGATTATTAATAAATAGTATTTATTCCATTTAGGAGGACATATATGGGACTTATAGTTCAGAAATTCGGCGGTTCAAGTGTTCGTGACGCCGAAAGAGTTATGAATGTTGCCCAGATTGTTACTGACACATATCGTGCAGGTAATGATGTTGTTGTTGTAGTTTCAGCGCAGGGTGACACAACAGATGATTTAATCGAAAAGGCTTATGAAATTAACTCGAAGCCATCAAAAAGAGAAATGGATATGCTTATGGCATCCGGTGAACAGATTTCAATTGCTCTTCTTGCAATGGCTATTGAAAAGTTAGGTTGTCCTGTAGTTTCACTTCTTGGTTGGCAGGCAGGATTTAACACAAGTTCTGCTTACGGTACAGCAAGAATCAAGAATGTTAAAGCAGACAGACTTCGTTCAGAAATTGACCGTCATAACATTGTTGTTGTGGCAGGTTTCCAGGGAATTAATAAATATGATGACCTTACAACTCTTGGTCGTGGTGGTTCAGATACAAGTGCCGTTGCTATTGCTGCTGCTCTTCGTGCTGACCGTTGTCAGATTTTCACAGACGTTGAAGGTGTTTACACAGCAGACCCAAGAAAGGTTGACAATGCTAAGAAGCTTCAGGAAATTACTTATGATGAAATGCTTGAGCTTGCAACTCTTGGTGCACAGGTTTTAAACAACCGTTCTGTTGAAATGGCTAAAAAATATAATGTTGAATTAGAAGTTCTCTCAAGCCTTAAGAGAGTTCCCGGTACAATTGTTAAGGAGGTTACCAAAATGGAAAAAATGCTTATCAGAGGTGTTACAAAGGATACTGATGTGGCACGTATTTCAATTACACAAATTCCAAACACACCTGGTGTGGCTTTCAAGCTTTTCGATGTTCTCGCAAAGCATAAGATAAATGTTGATATTATTTTACAGTCTGTTGGTCGTGACAGCACAAAGGATATTACATTTACAGTTTCAAAGAGCAATGCAGAAGAAACTGTTGAATGTGTAAAGAACTTGTTCGATATTGATGATACAAACATTATTTGTGATACATCAGTTGCTAAAATCTCAATTGTTGGTGCAGGCATGGAATCTCATCCGGGTACAGCTTCAAAAATGTTTGAGGCTCTCTACGAGCGCGACATCAACATTGATATGATTGCTACAAGCGAAATCAAAATTTCAGTTCTTATCAACCTTGATGATGCTGACCGTGCAGTCAGTGCAATTCACAAGGCATTCTTCCCTGCGGAGTAAGTATGACTATTTTTAGAGAGAAACAAAAAAGTTTCTCTCTATTTTATAATGAATTTTAATGTGAAGGAGATATAAATTATGACAGACAAGTTTGTAAAAGAAGGTCTTA
>CALCTT010000038.1 GCA_937906895.1 uncultured Clostridia bacterium
CAACCTACACCTCATCAGTCTGCTTCGCAGACAGCTTCTCCTCAAGGAGAAGCCTCGACGATAAACACCAATTTGTCAAACAAAAATCCCCACATTGCTTTGTGGGGATTTCGTATTATTTACTTGCTTCTTTTAAGAGCTTTAATATTTTTTCTCTTGGGAAGATGTACTTCTTATTACAGAAATGACAACAAACCTCTGTCTGCTCATCCTCTGCCATTTCACGAAGTCCTTCTTCGCCTGCACTGATAAGTGCCCTTGTTACTCTTTCTGTACTGCAATCACATCTGTATTCCACATTTTGAGTGTCAAGAAGCTCCATTGTGAATTCTGAAAGTACAGTCTCGCAGATTTGTTCGGGAGTAAGTCCGTCTGCAAGCATTGTTGTAACAGGCTTAATGCCCTCAAGACTCTTTTCAACAAGTGAAATTGTGTCTTCACCTGCAGTAGGGAGTAGCTGAATTAAAAAGCCTCCTGCTAAAAGCACATTTTCTGTCTGTGGGTCAACAAGTACACCTAATGCACAAACAGTAGGTGTCTGTTCACTTGTTGCATAATATGCGGTAATATCTTCTGCAATTTCACCTGAAATAATAGGTGTCTGTGCACAGTAAGGTTCTTTTAACCCTAAATCCTTGATAACAGTTAAAAATCCGTCTTTACCAACTGCACCCGAAACATCAAGCTTACCTTTATTATTAAGTGGAAGATTGACTCTTGAGTCACCGATGTAGCCCTTGACCTGACCTTTTGAATTTGCAACTGCAACAACAGGGGATGCAGGTCCGCCACCACTTATTTTAAGTGTAAGTGTGTCCTTATCACCTTTTAAAAGTGCACCCATCATTCCTGCACCTGTTATAAGTCTGCCGAGAGCAGCAGAGCATACTTTTGATGTGTTGTGAGTTTTCTGCATTTCTCTGACCATTTCAGTTGAGTCAAGTGCAAGACAGTAAAGAGTACCGTCCTCAGAAATCATTCTTACTAATTTGTTCATTTTAGTTCATCCTTAAAAATAGTTTCAGTTTTTTTGACGACAAAAGTTATTCTTTCTGTGGTTTCACTAACAGTCTTTTCGCTGTAATCATCGTTTGTTTCAATAAGCGTGAAGCCACATTTTTTTATTATATCAATAATATCATCAATATCGTAAATGTATTCAGAAAAGCTTTCGCTATATCTTTCATAACACTCATCATCTTCATTTTTTATGAAAAAGTCAAGGTCAATGTCAGTTTTCCTGTTTTCTTCATCAAGTGTATTTTGCCAAGCACAGTAAACCTCATCCATGTCATAAATAAATGTGTTGTTACCGAGAATTTTCTTGTGCTTAAATGGTGTATTCATATCGAAAATAAATGTTCCGTTCATGTTCATAAATAAAGAAACGAGAGAAAGTGCTTTTTCAATTTTTTTAAGACTATCAATATGGTTTATGGTGTCAAGACAACAAATAGCACAGTCAATAGTACCGAAAAGGTCAAGCTCTTCTGCTTTTTGACAAAGAAACATAGCAGAGGATTCCAACTCATATTTCTTTTCGTTTGCCACCATAAGCATATCTTCACTTGCATCAACACCTATAATGTCATATCCATTATCTTCCAATAAAAATGAGAGAGTACCCGTACCACAACCAAGGTCAAGCAAAAGCCCTCCGTCAACACCATTCTCGTGTAACAGAGAGCATACTTTATGGGCAATTTTTTTATAATCAACATTTTCGGTTAAAATGTCATAACTGTAAGAAAAAATACCGTAACTCATTCTTCAACTCTTTGGAAAATCTTTTCATAACCGTCAGCACCATACTGAAGTGAACGATTAACACGGCTGATAGTTGCTGTTGAAGCACCTGTAGCCTTAACAATTTCGTTATAAACTTTTTTGTCAGAAAGCATTTTTGCAACAACACAACGCTGTGCCATTGAGTGAAATTCGTTTACTGTACAAAGGTCCTGAAAGAAGTTATAACATTCTTCTTCAGTCTTTAATTGCATAATGCATTTGATAAGAAATTCTGTATTTTCATTTTTAAACTCAATTCCCATTTTTATAAACCTCCAAAGTTTACTTTCCTTATAGATTTTAACACATTAAAACTTGAAAGTAAAGATATTTTTACAAAAATAAATGCAAAATAATTCCCGGAATTACAGCACAGATATACATAATTCCTACGATTTTTATGTTTTCTTTAAACTTTGTTTTGTCGCGAAATAATATGAGCATTCCCGCACCTGCATTTGTACAAAGACCCGCAATTAACGCACCAAAGCTTAAAGTTTCTTCAATGTAAAGATGTGTAAGAAGCACGGAAGAAGCACAGTTTGGTATAAAGCCGATTATTGCAGAAAGGAAAGGTTGGAAAACAGATTCTGCAAGTAAAAGGTGAGAGAGTCTTTCAGTTCCGATAAAAGAAACAAAAAGGTCGATTATTATTGTGAATAAAAGTAAAAAGCCAAAAACCTTTGCTGTGTGAATAAGTGCAGGACGAATTACTCCGCTATGCTCGTCGCATCCACAATGGTCGTGTTCGCATAAATCGTGAGAATGGTGGTGATGACCCTTGTGATTTTTTCTTTCAATGAAATAAATTATATAACCGAAAATTAATGCAATAACTATTTTTGTAGCGATAAGTTTTAATACTTCATAACTGCCGTTTTCTGCAGTGGCAAGTAAAATAACAGCCTCGTCAGATGTGGAAAGAAAAACCGCGACAAGTGTACCGAGAGCAATTATTCCGCTTGAATAAAGATTTGCACACATAACGGAAAATCCGCATTGAGGAATACAACCGAGTAATGTGCCGATAAATGGACCTAAAGTACCTGCACGAGTAAAAAGATGCTTTATTTTGTCTTGTGCTTTGTGTTCAAGAAACTCAATTACAAGAAATGCAACAAATAAAAAGGGGAGTACCTTTAATGTGTCAATTACAGAGTGTGAGATAACGTCCCAGATACCGTTCAATGAAAAAACAGATACATCTGTATGGATATGTGCGTGTAAAAGTGTCATTATTCAGCCACCTCACAATTCTTACAAATACCGTAAAGAACAGTTTTTGAACCGTCAATTTTGAAATTGTGGTCCTTAAAAATATGTTGAGAAAGCTTATCAAGAAAATCACATTCGGTGTGTATCAATGTGCCACAAGAAGAACATCTTAAATGATAATGATTGTGACAGCCTTCACTTTCAAACTGATAACAACAAGAATTATTATCACCGGAAAAGAATTTTCTTGCTTTATGTTCTTCAACAAGTCTGTCTAATTGGCGATAAACAGTAGTACGGCCTATATTTCCGCCGTTTTCTTTAATTGCAAAATATACTTCTTCAGCAGAAAAATGACTTTGTAAGTTTTTTTCTAAAAAGTCATAAACTAATTTACTTTGCTTGGTTTCGTAGCTCATAAATAATACCTTTCAATATGAATTTGAAATTCAGTTTCAAATTATATATTCAAAACACAATTTTGTCAACTTTTATTTTGTCGGATTGTTGACTATACTTCTGCTTTTTTATATAATAAAGAAAAATATGTCCAAATGAAAGGGAAATATTATGAGTAAATCAGAGAAAAAATTTTTATGTACTGTAATGGCAATTGCAATATGCCTTACAGCCCTTACTGCTTGTCGTGATGATGGCAATAAGGATGATGGCGGTTCAACTGAAGATTATGAAATCGTCGTTGATAACACAGGTGCTAATACTGTAACAGAATATGACACAAACGGTGCGTATGCTCTCAATATTGATGCAGGAGATGAAATTCACGATATAAGTGACTTGCTTTTCGGTGCATTTTTCGAGGATATCAACTTTGCAGCAGACGGTGGTCTTTATGCAGAAATGGTGGTAAATCGTTCATTTGAATACACATATCTTGCAGATAATGATGAGCTTTATCGTTGGTCACCTGTAAATGGTGCAAAGCTTAAAGTTGACTATCTTCCAAATCATTCTCTTAATGAAAACAATCCTCATTACCTTATTTTGAAGAATGAAACTGACGGTACTGCGGGTGTTGAAAACTGTGGCTTCCTTGATGGAATGAGTATTAAAGAAGGCGAAAACTACAATATGTCTTTCTATGCAAAGTCAAAGAAAGGCTATGAAGGTAATTTTTATGTGAATCTTGCTGTAAACGGAACTGTTGTGGCAAGTAGCGTAGTTCCTGCAACGTCAAATGAGTGGACAAAATATACAACAACGCTTACACCAACTATGACAGCTTTTGAAAATGTAACATTGCAGGTGCTTATAGATAATGGTGAAGCATACCTTGATATGATTTCTCTTTTCCCTGAAAATACATATAAGAATCGTGAAAACGGCTTAAGAGCTGATATGTGTGAACTTTTAGAAGAGCTTCAGCCAAAATTCCTTCGTTTCCCTGGCGGTTGTATTATCGAGGGCTACGACTATGCATCTGCATATAACTGGAAGGATTCAATCGGTACGGGCAAAAACAGTCTTCCACTTGAATTTAACGGAAAATACGGTGATGTAGCTGTAAGAAAACAGGGAACAAATCTCTGGACAAACATTGAAAAAACTGATGACCAGTTACCTTGCTTTATGTCTTATGGTTTAGGTTTCTTTGAGTATTTCCAGCTTGCAGAGGACATTGGTGCAATTGGTGTTCCTGTTCTCAACGCAGGACTTTACTGTCAGGCAAGAGGTAAGGGAGCAATTTCAACAGATAGTGCCGAATTTAAACAGTATGTTCAGGATATGCACGACCTTATCGAATTCTGTCGTGGTGACGAAAATACAACATGGGGTAAAGTTCGTATTGATTTAGGTCGTGAAGAGCCATTCAAACTTAAATATATCTGTATCGGTAACGAAAACTGGGGACAGGATTACTTTGACAGATATTCAATTTTCCTTAAGTCATTTAATGAAGCAAAGGCAAAGAATCCTGAGCTTTATGAAGGTCTTGAACTGATTTATTCATCAGGTGTTGATGACGGTATCAGCGGACAGGATTACCTTGCATCTTATGAATATGCAAAGAATGAACTTGACAAGATGGGCTCAACTGATGCTTCTGATTTCGCAGCAGCAACTGACCATCACTACTACAACGACCCATCTTGGTTCTATGAGAATGCAGATTACTATGACGAAGATAATTACAAGAGAAATGTAGAGAATATGACTGATACCATTTATGGTGGTGGACTTAAAGTATTTGTTGGTGAGTATGCTTCATGGAGCAACACTCTCAATTCTGCACTTTCAGAGGCTGCATATATGACAGGTCTTGAAAGAAACGGTGACATTGTTGAAATGGCTGCTTATGCACCACTTTTCGGTAACCTTACAGCAACTCATTGGGCACCTGACCTTATCTGGTTCAATAATCATCAGGTAACAGGCTCAATAAACTATTATGTTCAGAAACTTTTCTCAAGAAATCAGGGCTCAGCAGTTCTCAATCACACATTTACAGGTGCAAAGGCAGAAGAAAAAGTTCTTTCAGGTGCAGTCGGTGTTGGTACATGGTACACATCAGCAAAGTTTGATAATCTTATCGTTATCGATAATGAAACAGGCGAAACACTTGCACATGAAAAGTTCAATACAGCATTTGCAAAGCGTGACTGGAATTTCGCTTCTGACGGTGATTGGAAGATTAAAAGAGGCGCTCTTGTAAATACTACAACAGCTATGAACTACTCAAATACAGGTAGCGTTGCATACTTCGGTGACACAAGCTGGGATAACTACACAATGACAGTTGAGGCAACAAAACTTGACGGTGGCGAAGGTTTTATTATCCCATTTGCAGTTAAGGATATTGACAACAACATTTTCTGGAATATCGGTGGTTGGAGCAATACTCTTTCTGCACTTCAGAAAATTGAAGCAGGTTCAAAAACCGATAAGATTGTAGGCACTGTTAAAGACGTTACAATCGAAACAGGCAGAACTTATAAAATTAAAGTTGTTGTTGACGGTGCAAGAGTACAGGGCTATATTGACGATGAACTTTATTTCGATTACGACTTCGGTGTAAAGGCTACATCAAAGGCTTATACAGTAGTAAGTAATGACGACAATGGTGATATAATCATCAAGCTTGTTAATGTAACAGAAAAAGCAGCTCCTGTTGCAGTAAAGATTGATAATGCAAATGTTAAGAGTACAGCAGTAATCAATCAGGTGGCAGGCGATTCACTCAAGAATGATAATATTCTTGGTGCAGAAGAAGATTGCATTATGAAAGAATTCACCCTTGACGGATTCTCAAATCAGTTCAATTACACAATGCCAGCTTACTCAGTAACAAACATTAGACTTAAAACAAAATAACTTTGGTATGGCAGAGCCTTTATGACTCTGCCTTTTTTATATGGTCATACAAATCAGAGTTTGTCGAATTGAATGCAAAAAGCAAAGTGCAAAGTGCAAAATGTCGGAACTGCGTTGCGATTATAGATGTAACTAATATGGTTTTGTAGGGGCTGACGACCTCGGCAGCCCGAACCAGATGTACCGGTGAACCGAAAACGGGACGCCGAGTCGTTGTCCCCTACAAGATTACATATAATCATATGAATGTGCTCGACAAATTATAATTTACCTGCATTTTACACTTGTAACATATCGATAAAAAAGAGTACGGAGTTTTGAATTCCGTACTCTTAATTTTATTTATTGATTTGTTTGTTGAGTTGATTGTTTTGCTTCTCTATCAGAAAGTATTGTAACTTGGTCAATGTCTTTTTATTGTATTTGATTTTTATAATTTGTTCATCTGATTTTACTTTATTTATGTTTTTTAATTCGTATGTATTCAATTTTCTTGTGGAAAGCACAATGAATTTTACAGAAAATCCTATATGGGAATAATGTGCAAAATAAGCAAATTGATAGTTATTGTATGATTTTGTAACTTCTTTGTGAAATGCTGGTTTGAATTTAATGACATCTTTTTCAAATGTAATTATTTCTAACCATCTTGGTATACAAAGAAGTCCTGCCCCAATCATTGTGACTCCTAAAAACATAAAGAATCCACGAACTAAATTTACATCTTCAGGCGTGTCAACACTGTCAGGTGTTATTACAAATAAAGACACCCATAAGCAAAGAATAAAACAAAATATAACAAAAATTGTTCCACCATAGAATAAAAATGGGTTTGCTATAATTTTTAATGATTTTTTATTCATATTATTTCTCCAATACTCACATATGGGCGATTCGTGAATCGTCCATACATTTTGCATTTATAATGTCTGTTTCCCTATTGCTTTCAGGCTGTCTTCACGGATTTTCTTTGTAAAACTTGTTTCACCAAGAACCCAGTCCCATTCAATTTTGAACCAGTCAATTTCTGTCTGTTTTTTGCCATCCATTTCTGCTTTGACCTGCTCCAAAAACTTTTCCCAACGCATTTTATGGAATGAATTTACAAGGTCACCGAGTTGTCTATGAGCATAATCGTGAAGATTACCATCATCACAAAGCAATCTGCAATACCACGTTGTAATCAAAGCTTTTGCATTAATCATATAAAGCTCTCTTGTGAAATCATCAAGTTTGTCCGAATATTCTTTCACAGGCTCAATATATGAACTGAATGAAAAATCTTTACTGTTAAGCAACACTCTGTCAAGAGTATCAAGGAGTTCTATGAGTTTTTCGCAATATTCAAGACAGATAAGGTAATCTTTACTCTTGTATGCCGAAATTGTCTTTTTGACAAGTGGAGTAAGCTTATTGCATATTGACTGTCTTAGAAAATCAACTGCATCATAGATATAACATTCGTTATCCTTGAATTTGTCAAAATCCTTGAGAAAAAGTGAAACTGCTTTATCAAAATCATCGGTTGAATACGGAATTTTAATTGTACCACGAGCTGAAAATGACTTTGTTTCAGGGTCAAGAGGACGACGACAGCCCATTGTTTCCGTTGCACCGAAACTCAAAGGTCCGTTATCACTGCCATAAGCAGTTTTCAGGAGAATTTCCATAGCTTCGTTGATGTGCTCGTTTTCCTTGCCATATCGTCGAAGTGCATATTTCTTTGTCCATTCCTTAACATTGTCAATGCTTTCCCATATTGTTGAGAAGAAAATATCTGTAACAATAGGATTAACATTTGTGCTTTCAGATGTAAGTGCAATTCCCTTGAAATTCGGTCTTTGTGATGCGTTTTTTACCATTTCAGGTATTTTGTTGATATCGCCGTAAATGCCGTGTCTGCCACCAAAATTATTGAGAAGTCCGCAAAGCACATTTCCGTATTTAGCAAGACGACTGAATCTGTTTGCATTATGGTTAATTTTCTCTGTATTAAGGTCAAGCATAATAATGTGATTTTCACGATAGTCTTTAACTGATTTTGTGAAAACCTTGTTTGGGTTTAATGCCCAGCATTGTACAATCCACATAGCATCCTTGTCATACTGTAACATTGTTGTCATAACATTTGTATAACTGTCTTTTGCTTTGTTCTTATCTAATTTTCCGCCTTCGTGACCAATATCACCTGCATAAAAATGAGTAATATCACCAAAAACTTCTTTCTGACATTCATAAAAAAGTTTGGCAAGTTTTACATAATATGCACTGTCAGGACAAACTATTAAAGGTTGTTCAATACCTTTCCATTTTCCTTGCTCGATAGTTGGAATATCTCTGTCCTTTTTGTTAATATCACGAGGCACCATTCCTGTATATGCCTGTAAAACGATATTCATACCAAGTGTCTGCATTCTTCTGTGATTTCGTCTTGCCATCTGACACTTCTCATAGAAGAAATTGTCGTGAACAGGGCCACCGATATTGCACACATTTCCCATATAGAACCAGGCATAGTATGCAGGTCCTGTAATAAAGTTTTTAATCTCTCTGTGACGATAACCGAGTTTTGTCAAAAATCTTCGGTAAACCTCTTCCATACCAAGGATATCAAGGACAAGATTAACACCGTTTAAAGCAAGGAAATCAATCTCTTTCTGCCATTGCTCCTCTGTCCAGAATGCCATTGAATAAGAGTGTGTACAATAGTTGTAAGCATATCTGTATTTAAAGGTTGTAGTACGGTCAATCTTACCATTTACATTAGGAAGATTTTTTGGCAATTTCACTTGATTTCCGTATCTTGAAATATGGCAGTTACAAACTTCTTTAAGATAACAGTTGAACGCGCTTGCAAGACCTACACCGGAATTTGATGTAAGAATAATTTTATCCCTAAGACTTGCAACGGAAAAATAATCATCCTTAAGTCTTCTGTCAAGTCGTAATTCAAACTGTTCTGTATATTCTTCACCAATAGTTCTGCCGATAATTCCCATTACATCTTCAATAATATCGTCATCAGTAACAGGCTTTGCAAATTCCGTATTTTCAAAGATTTCAGGCTCACGGAAAACTGCCTTTTTAGATGGGAATGTGCAGTCCTCACCAAGAACCTCAATATTATTGATTGTGACCTTTTCACCACTATAATATTTCACGAAAATTCTTAAGTATCTTGCGATTTTTGCACTTTTACCTTTTTTGTAGAAATTCACACCGTCAAGACTTGAGTAAACTGTGTATATAGTTTCCGCATTTTCAGGAAAAACTACCACAACATCGTGAACACTCATACATTTAGGAAAAGCCAAATCTATAAAGCAAGGGTAAGTGTCAAAAGTGAACATAGGTACTGTGTTTTTATCAGCTGTACCACTTGCATTCAGTATTTCATAATTCAATAATTCCAAAATAATCACCTATAAATTGAAAACTAATAAAAATATATCACAAAAAATACCAAAAGTCTATGAGGAAAAACAAGTATTTTTGTCTATAAACAAACAAAATTAGAAACTGTTAAAAAAATGTCATAAAACTATTGAAAAAGAAAATCTTTTTTGTTACAATTTATAAGGTTAAGTGTGTCAGTGTGCATTGACATATTTAAGTTAATTTTGTTAATAATTTTTTGGAGGTATAAAAATGAGCAAAAAGTTTGTTTACCTTTT
>CALCTT010000039.1 GCA_937906895.1 uncultured Clostridia bacterium
TTTAATGTGAAGGAGATATAAATTATGACAGACAAGTTTGTAAAAGAAGGTCTTACCTTTGATGACGTGCTTCTCATTCCTGCAGAAAGCGACGTTCTTCCAAGTGATGTTGATATTTCAACTCAGCTTACAAAAATAATTAAATTGAATACACCTGTCATCACAGCAGCTATGGACACAGTTACTGAAAGTAATATGGCTATTGCTATTGCTCGTGAAGGTGGTATTGGTATTATTCATAAGAATATGTCAATCGAAGCTCAGAAGGCTCAGGTTGACAAGGTTAAGAGAAGTGAAAACGGCGTTATCAATAACCCATTTTTCTTATCTCCTGAAAATACAGTCGAAGAAGCTGACAATCTTATGCATCGTTATAAGATTTCAGGTGTTCCTGTATGTGACGAAAACGGTAAGCTTGTCGGTATCCTCACAAACCGTGATATGAGATTTATTGCTGATTACAGCGGAAAAATCAAGGATTATATGACAAGTGAAGGTCTTGTTACTGCTCCGGTTGGAACAAATCACGACGAAGCAAAGAGAATTCTTATGAAGCATAAGATTGAAAAGCTTCCTTTAGTTGATGAAAAGGGTTACCTTAAGGGTCTTATCACAATTAAGGATATTGAAAAAGCAGTTAAATATCCAAATTCAGCAAGAGACTCTATGGGCAGACTTCTTTGTGGTGCTGCTGTTGGTGCAACTGCTGACGTACTTGACCGTGTAGCTGCTCTTGTTGAAGCAGGTGTTGATATGATTACTCTTGACTCTGCTCACGGTCATAGCCACGGCATTATCAATGCTGTTGCTAAAGTTAAGGCTGCTTACCCTGACCTTCCTCTTATTGGTGGTAATATTGCAACTGCAGAGGCTACAAAGGCTCTTATTGATGCAGGTGCAGACTGCGTTAAGGTTGGTATCGGCCCAGGTTCTATCTGTACAACTCGTGTTGTTGCAGGTATCGGTGTTCCGCAGATTACTGCTGTTTATGATTCAGCAAACGAAGCTGCAAAGCACGGTATTACAGTAATTGCTGACGGTGGTATCAAGTATTCAGGTGAAATCGTTAAGGCTATTGCTGCGGGTGCTTCTGCAATTATGGTTGGTTCACTTGTTGCAGGTTGTGAAGAATCTCCGGGTGAAAGCGAAATCTATCAGGGTCGTCAGTTTAAGGTTTATCGTGGTATGGGTAGTATTGCTGCTATGAACAACGGTTCAAAGGACAGATACTTCCAGGCTAACAACAAGAAACTTGTTCCGGAAGGTGTTGAAGGACGTGTTCCTTACAAGGGACTTCTTTCAGATACAATTTATCAGCTTATGGGCGGTCTTAAAGCAGGTATGGGTTACTGTGGTTGTGCAACAATCGAAGAACTTAAGACAAAGACAAAGTTCATAAGAATTACAAATGCAGGTCTTAAGGAAAGCCATCCTCATGACGTTTATATTACAAAAGAAGCTCCAAACTACTCAGGAAATATATAATTAAAGGAAATTAGAAAAATGTTTGAAAATTTAATCGATTCTATCGGATTTATAAATAATACTGACCCTGAAGTTGCAGAGGCTATGGGTCTTGAACTTAAAAGACAGAGAGAAAATCTCGAGCTTATCGCAAGTGAAAATATCGTTTCACCTGCAGTTATGGCTGCTATGGGTAGTGTTCTTACAAACAAATATGCTGAAGGTTATCCGGGAAAAAGATATTACGGCGGATGTCAGCATGTTGATATTGTAGAAGATATTGCTCGCGACAGACTTAAGAAGCTTTTTGGTGCTGCTTATGCTAATGTTCAGCCTCATTCAGGTGCACAGGCAAATATGGCAGTTTACTTTGCTCTTATTCAACCGGGCGACACAGTTATGGGTATGAACCTTGCAGAAGGTGGTCATTTGACTCACGGTTCACCTGTAAATATGTCAGGTAAATACTATAATTTCGTGCCTTATGGTGTTGACGAAAACGGATTCCTTGATTATGATGCTTTTGAAAAGAAGGCAAAGGAATGTAAACCAAAGCTTATCGTAGCAGGTGCTTCTGCATATCCAAGAACTATTGACTTTGAAAGAATGGCAAACATTGCACATTCAGTTGGGGCATATTTTATGGTTGATATGGCTCATATTGCAGGCCTTGTTGCAGCCGGTCTTCATCCATCACCAGTACCATATGCAGATGTTGTTACATCTACAACACATAAGACTCTTCGTGGTCCTCGTGGCGGTATCATTCTTTGTAAAGACGAAGAATTTGGTATGCAGTTCAATAAGGCTATTTTCCCCGGTACACAGGGTGGTCCTCTAATGCATATTATCGCAGGTAAAGCTGTTTGCTTTGGCGAGGCTTTAAGTGATGATTTCAAGGCTTATCAGCAGAGAGTTATTGACAATGCAAAAGCGTTGGCGGAGGGTCTTACAAAGAGAGGAATTAATCTTGTTTCAGGTGGTACAGATAATCACCTTATGCTTGTTGACCTTCGTTCAGTTGGTATTACAGGTAAAGAGCTTGAACACAGACTTGATGAAGTTCATATTACAGCAAACAAGAATGCTATTCCTAATGACCCTGAAAAGCCATTTGTTACAAGTGGTGTAAGAATCGGTACTCCTGCTGTTACAACAAGAGGTCTTGGTGTGGAGGATATGGATAAGATTGCTGAGTTTATTTATCTTGCAGCAACAGACTTTGAAAATCAGAAAGAGTACATCACAAATGGAGTTGCAGAAATCTGCAAGAAATATCCATTATATGAATAATTCATAAGTTATAATCCCCACTGCATAAAATGTAAAAAAATGCAGTGGGGGAACTTATATGAAATTTACCAAAATGCACGGTGCAGGAAATGATTATATTTATATTGACTGTTTTACACAGGAAGTAAAAAATCCTGAAATTCTGTCAAAAAAACTAAGTGACAGGCATTTTGGTATAGGTGCAGACGGAATTGTTTTAATAAAACCGTCTGTAAATGCTGATTGTTTTATGGACATTTACAACGCAGATGGCTCAAGGGCACAGATGTGTGGAAATGCTGTAAGATGCACAGCAAAATACATATATGATAATATATTTAAGAGTTCAACTATAATGGTTGAAACACTCAGCGGAATTAAAGCTATTGAATTAATAAAAAAAGACGGAATTGTTGTTGGTGGCAGAGTAAATATGGGAAAACCAATATTCAGCGGTCATCAGATTCCTACACGATATGGTGCAAGTATCGTGAAAAAGGAAAAATTGAATATAAATGATAAGATTTATGAAATTACTTGTGTTTCAATGGGAAATCCCCATTGTGTAGTGTTTTGTGAAGATATAGACAATCTCAATTTGAATACATTAGGGCCGCTTTTTGAAAACCACGAAATGTTTCCTGAAAGAATAAATACGGAATTTGTGAAAATTTTAGATGAAAATCATCTGAAAATGCGTGTGTGGGAGCGTGGTAGTGGTGAGACACTTGCTTGTGGTACAGGTGCTTGTGCAGTTGCTGTAGCAGCAGTAATTAATGGAATTTGTTCAAAAAATAATGAAATTACAATTCAAGCTAAAGGTGGAAAGCTAAAGGTTCAATGGAACAAAAATAATAATGTATATTTAAGCGGAAATGTTGTTAAAGTTTTTCATGGAGAGATAAATGCGTAAGACACGCGTAGGGACAGACGTCCTCGTCTGTCCGTAAAAAACAAACAACTCTTGTAAATGGGGATGATATGATGGATAAAAAACCAATTAGGAAAAACATCCGTTTACAAGGTTATGATTATTCACAGGCGGGATGGTATTTTGTTACGGTATGTATTGCAAATAGAAGACCGCTTTTGTCCAAAATCAAACCCAATCGTGCAATAACTAGCACATCCGTTTGTTCGTTGTATAATATTGACCTGCTTCCCATGGGAATAGAGGTTAAGAAAACTATAAACTATATAAACAATAATTATAAACAAGTAAAAATCGAAAAATATGTTATTATGCCCGACCATATTCACCTTATTGTAAATCTTGAAGGTAAAAGTGAATTTGATACGGACAGACAAGGATGTCTGTCCCTACGCGATGTCATTAAGAACCTTAAATCATATACAACGCGTGAATACAGAAAAAGAACAGGTGATAAAAAATCTGTTTTATGGCAACAAAGGTATAATGACCATATAATTCGTAATGATGAGGATTATAATGAAAAATGGCAATACATTGACAATAATCCTTTAAAATATATTCTTCTATCGGAGGGACAAATATGAAAATAAATGACAACTTTTTAAAAATTCAGAGTTCATACCTTTTCTCAAACATTGCAAAAAAGGTAAATGCTTATGTGGCAGCAAATCCTGACAAGCCAATTATTCGTCTTGGTATCGGTGACGTTACACGTCCTCTTGCTGATGCTTGTATTGAGGCTATGCACAAGGCTGTTGACGAAATGTCAAACGAAAAAACATTTATGGGTTATCCACCTGAGTACGGTCATAAGTGGCTTTTAGATGCTATTAATGAAAATGATTATAAGGCACGTGGAGTAGAGCTCGATAATAGCGAAATTTTTGTGTCAGATGGTGCAAAGAGTGACTGTGGTAATATCGGTGATATTTTCTCAACTGACAACAAGGTTGCAGTTTGTGACCCTGTTTATCCTGTTTATGTTGACACAAATGTTATGAGTGGTCGTTCAGGTGATAAAACAGCTGAAGGCTGGAGTAACATCTATTATATGCCTTGTAATGCGGAAAACAATTTCTTACCTGAACTTCCAAAGGAAAAGGTTGATATTATCTATCTCTGTTTCCCAAATAACCCAACAGGTATGGCTGCAACAAAGGATGAGCTTAAAAAATGGGTTGATTATGCAAATGAAAATGGTGCAGTAATCCTCTTTGACTCTGCTTATGAAGCATTTATTACAGAAGAAAATGTACCTCATTCAATTTATGAAATTGAAGGTGCAAAGAGCTGTGCTATTGAGTTCAGAAGCTTCTCAAAGACTGCAGGTTTCACAGGTGTTCGTTGCGGATATACAGTTGTTCCTCACGATATCAAGGTTGACGGTGTTGAGCTTAACGCACTCTGGGCTCGTCGTCAGGCAACAAAGTTCAACGGTGTTTCATATATTACACAGAGAGCTGCTGAAGCAGTTTACAGCGAAGAAGGTAAAAAGCAGGTTCGTGAGATTATCGCATATTATCAGAACAATGCAAAGATTATCTATAACGGACTCAAAGAATGTGGTTTTACAGTTTATGGTGCAGTAAACTCACCTTATGTATGGCTTAAGACTCCTGACGGAATGTCAAGCTGGGAATTCTTTGACACACTTCTTGAAAATATTCAGGTTGTAGGCACTCCGGGTGAAGGCTTCGGTCCAAGTGGCGAAGGATATTTTAGACTTACTGCATTCGGTTCAACAGAAAATACAATTAAGGCAGTAGAGAGAATCAAGAATTATTTTGCAAAATAATTTATAGAAGAAAGGCGGTATAAATTTATACTGCCTTTTGTAATTATACTGTAAAATTTTAGTAGTTGCGTAAAATATAGACAATGTGTTATAATAATGTTTACAAAAAAAGAAAGAAGGTAATTATAAATGAAAAAGATTATTTCAATTATCCTTGCAGTTGTTCTTGGTTGCTCAATGCTTGGCGTTACAGCACTTGCAGAAAACTTAAAAGGTGATGTAAATGGCGACGGTAATGTTACTGCTGTCGATGCAAGATTGATTTTGCAAGTAGTTGTAGGTTCAATTGTTGCTGAGGATAAAACTCTTTATGATGTAGATGGTAACGGAGAGATTACTGCAGTTGATGCTCGAATTGTTCTCCAGATTGTTGCCGGCCTTATAGAACAGCCTGATGTTGAAGACAAGCCTTTTGACACAAAAGAAGAACAGTTAGCATACTTTGTCACATCATTTAATGGTGTAAAGACAAATGCTGTGACTGCAACTAACGGAAACACAAAGTTATATAATTACAATGACTATGTTTATATTCATCCTTTAGTAGAGGCTGCTTATGATATGTCGGCTGAAGAAGGCGCTCCATCTATGAGAGAGCAGTTGACAGCAGAATTCAGTGATGAGCTCATTCCTGTAAATGCAACTTATGAAGGAAGTGAAGCAATTGCTTCAGCATTTCCTCCTATAGGTGGTACTTGTAATCTTACAACAAATGATATTTCAAGCATTTCTTTTACTGAGTCAGAAGAATACTATCTTGTTGAGATGACAGTTAAAGGAAAGTTTAATCCTGCACGTAATGAAAGTGTAGGTAATGTTGCAACTATTGTAACAAAGCAGGACTTTGAAGCAGAAATGTCACCGGAAGATTTAGAAATGATGAATATAGATTGCGACTATAAAGATGCTGTTGTAAAGGCAAAAATTGAAAAAACAACAGGTAATATGGTTGAATATAGTGTTGATTATCCGATGATAATGATTATGAATATGCCGGGAATCGGTGTTGAAGAAGCTGTTAAAATCGGAATGGGCTTCTACGAAGATTGGGTAATTGAATATTAATCATTAATAAGTCAGCAAAAATTAAGGACTTACTCGAGTGGGTAAGTCCTTTTTTCTATGTATAAGATTATAAATTCTTTGCAAGTTCTTTTATGTATGCTTTGAAATCTTCACCGATTTCAGGATGCTTAAGGGCAACCTCGCAGTTTGCTTTCATAATGCCCATTTTGTTACCCATATCGTAACGAATGCCGTCATAATCAAGAGCAATAACGCCTTTTGTCTGTGCAAGAGTTTTCATAGCATCTGTAAGTTGAAGTTCGTTTCCTGCACCTCTTGGTGTTACCTCAAGTATGTCAAAGATTTCAGGCGGCATAACAACACGACCTAAAATTGAGTAGTTTGACATAATTTCTTCCGGCTTTGGTTTCTCAATCATATCTGTACAATTGAATGTGTTTTCTTCGATTTCTTCAACCTTAAGTGAGCAGTATTTGCAAACATCTTTTTCGGGCACTTGCTTTACACCAACAACACCTTTGCCATATTTTTCATAAGCATCGATAAGCTGTTTTGTAACAGG
>CALCTT010000040.1 GCA_937906895.1 uncultured Clostridia bacterium
TGAAAAGGAGTATTCCATAACAGACATGTGTCGGATTCTGGAGGTATCACGCAGCGGGTACTACGATTTTCTGAAGCGAGCAAATGGAGGAGAACATGACGCAGAGCTGGCCGAGCAGATCCGGCAATGCCAGGAGCGCAGTCGCCATACCTACGGTTACAGGCGCGTGCATCAGTGGCTAAAACAGCATGATGTATATCGAAATCCTAAGACAATTCTGCGGATCATGCAGAAATATGGACTTCTTGCAGAGATTCGTCGCCGCAGGAAGTGGGTTCAGATGGGTCAGCAGGTGCATAAATACCAGAATCTGCTTGACAGAAACTTCAATGCAAATCGTCCCAATAGCAAATGGGTGACAGACATCTCATACATTCACACACAGGAGGGAGTTCTGTATCTATCCATGATCCGCGATCTGTACGACAACAGTATTGTTGCCTACAAGACCGGTACCGAGCAAAATGTCCATCTTGTGTTGAATACAATCAGGGAAGCCAAGAAAAAAGAGAAGGTCACCGCAGAGTTGCAGCTCCACAGTGACCAAGGCTTCCAATATACATCGCAAGCATATTATCGCCTGACACAATCATACGGCATCACGCCGTCAATGTCAAGACGTGGTAATCCGTATGACAATGCTTTGGCTGAAAATTTCTTTTCCATACTCAAAACAGAATGTATCTACCGCGTCAAACTTCAAACCTATGAGGAGGCTCGCCTCCTCATAGATGAGTACATCCATTTCTACAACCATCAACGCATCCAACTGAAAACAAAACTGACTCCACTTGAAAAGCGAAGTCAGTTCGTTGCTTAAAATTTAATAAATTCTATCATTTAGGCTGTTTTTGTACTATCCGCACAAATTGGAGCAGTCCACAAAACGGTTAGCCGTTTATATTTTGTAGATTTTTTTATTATTTTATGGTATATTAAATACGAAACTGATGAAAGGAGAATAAAACAATGCTGGTATCACAGAAGAAGAGTTATATTTATATTATAGCTGCATTATGTGCTGTTACAGTTGGCTTTATTACCCATCAGTTGCATCATAATATTGATGACTTGTACCCTAAACAGATTTCAAGTATGGTGTTTCAGATTATCAGCGTTGATGTTCTTATTGCATGGTGTGTATCCATAAGGAACAGAATTTTGAATAAACAAATTCGCAGGTACCTGATATTAGTTGGACTTTTAATGATTTTCTGGCTTACTGTCCGTATTGCTAAATGGCGTTTTTTAGCAGTAACAGACCCATTGGGCAGATATTTTTGGTATGCTTATTATATTCCAATGATTCTTATTCCACTTTTTGGAGTATTTATTGTACAGTATGTGGGAAAACCTGAAGATTATATTATTCCAAATAAATTCAAGTTACTATTTGTTCCATCAATTATTCTTTTAGTATTTATTTTTACTAACGACATTCACAGATGTGTGTTTGACTTTCCTGAAGGAATAATAAATTATAATGACATTTATACTCACGAATGGGGATTTATCCTTGTTTGTACTTGGTTTGTTTCCCTTGGATTTTATTTTACCGTTATGTTGCTTGTGAAAAGTCGAGTACCGGGTAGCCGTTCCTTTCAGAGATTACCAGCTGTAATACTGGCTTGTGCAGGGGTGTTCTGGATTCTATATGCTCTTGGTTTTGTTAAAGTAGACCTTACTGCAATGGATTGTCTTATAATTGCATTGTTATTGGAAAGTGCAATTCAGAGTGGTCTTATCCGTTCTAACACGGGATACAATGAACTGTTTGAAATATCAACTGTTGCAGCTCAGATTGTAGATAAAAAATATGAACCGTGTTTTCTATCTGCTTTTGCAGACGATATTCCTGATGACATAATGCGTTGGGCAAAAGAAAAACCCATTGAGCGTGGCAATGTTCTTGTAAACAGTAAAGAAATTTCAGGTGGTTATGTTCTCTGGCAAGAGGATATCAAAGAAATTAAAAGGCTTATGAAAGAACTGACTGAAACACAGGAACAACTTAATGAAAACTATGTCCTTCTTAAAGCAGAACTTGAACTTAAAGAAAATAAGATAAGACTTGAAGAAAAGAACAGACTTTATGACAGAATTGCACAGGAGGTATCGGAACAGCTGTCAAAAGCCGATTTTCTGCTGAAACAGGCAGAGGAAAAACCTGAAACTGCAAGAATAGCTTTGGCTCATATTTGTATAATCTGTGCATATATAAAACGTCGTAGTAATCTTTTATTACTAAATGAGGAATCAAACCGTATTTCATCAAAAGAACTTGAGTATTGTTTACGTGAATCACTTGATAATATTGCACTTAATGGAGTTTTTACATCTCTTGACAGTAAATGTGACGGCAATATTTCAGTTGAATATGCAGTTAAGATTTATGATTTTTTCGAGGAAATAGTGGAGTATTTTACTACTGACATTACTGCAATCCTTGTCCATCTTGTAGGTAAGGATGATTACATAAAACTTCGTCTGCAAATCGGATGTGAAAATGAAATTGAAGAGGAAAGCTTATCTGCAATTTTGATAACAGATTGCAAGATTTCCTACGATGTTCAGGATACTGACATTACAATTGACCTTCTTCTTTCAAAAAAAGGAGGTGCTGTGTAATGCATGACTTTATAAATTTACACATCTATGTAAGAATGTTTGTGCTTTTATCATTATTGATGTTAACAATCTTTAACACCTGTGTTTTCTTTAATATTATATTGAAGAAAAAGAATTTGTTGCACAAAATATTACTTCTTGTATTCTCCTCGTTCAGTTTTTATACATTGATTATTTACGTAAGTCTGAATTACGCTAATGTGTTTGCTGATGTAGAATACAGTAGCACAATACTTACATCTTTCTTTCCTTTTTACATTCCCGTCTGGGTTGTGAATGTATTTTATCTTGTGTATATTCTCATTGCTGAATATAAAAAGAGAAAGAATACAATTTCTACATTGTCGGTTAAAGAAAGCTTTGACAACCTTCCAACAGGACTTTGCTTTGCAAGGTCAAACGGAATGGTTCAACTTGTCAATTATCAGATGAATGAATTGTCACATATAATTTTAGGAAATGATATTCAGAATGCCAATGTTTTTTGGGAAACTGTTTGTGACGGAAGGCTGAACAAGGGCGTTTCAAGACTTGTTACGGGTGATAAACCGGAGTTGCGACTTCCCGATGATAGTGTATGGGTGTTCTCAAGAGAAGACCTTGGTGTGACAACACAGATTGTCGCTACCAATATGACAAATTATTACCGACTTGCCAATACATTAAAACGAAAAAACGAAGAACTTGAGTTGATGAGTGAACGACTTCGTAAATATGGCGAAAATGTTGATGAATATACCCGTTCAAAAGAACGCCTTGAAACAAAAGTGCTGATTCACAATGAAATCGGTCAGGCGTTGCTTACAACACGTCGTACATTAAACAGTAATGATGGTGATTTAAAAACCGTTCTTGATATATGGAATAGAAACATTTCAGTTCTCCGTATGGAAACAACACCACAGAATAAAGAGGACTATCTTGGTGAATTGATTAAGGCTGCAAAATCGGCCAATGTTGAAGTTCAGATTGACGGTCAACTCCCTGAAGATAAAGATATACAGCAGTTAGTAGTTGCATCAGCAACAGAAGCTCTTACAAATGCAATTCGTCACGCAGATGCAGAAAAACTTATTGTTGAAATTGACTCAACAAAGAAGTATTATATTGCTTGTATAAGTAATGATGGGAAAGTCCCCGATGCTCCTATTACAGAAGGTGGCGGATTAAGTTCTTTGCGAAAAAGAATTGAAAAAACAGGTGGCATAATGTATGTTTCATGGGAGCCTGTATTTAAACTTACAATAAAAATACCTAAAAAGAGTGGTGAGATACTATGATAAAAGTTTTAATAGTTGAAGACGACCCAATGGCAAGAAAGCTCTTGGAAATATTCGTGGAAGGTAGCGAGAAATATTCCATTGTACATGCCATTGAAAGTGCAGCAATGGCTGAGATTTACTGCTTTAAAAACCCCATAGACCTTATTTTGATGGATGTTTGTACTGCTATGGATGCAAATGGTCTTGAGGCGGCAGAAAAAATCAAAAAAGCGTTTCCAAAAATTAAAATTATCATAATAACAAGCCAACCTGAATGTAGCTTCCTTGACAGAGCAAGAAGTATTGGCGTTGATAGTTTCTGGTACAAGGAGTCTTCTGCAGAAAATATTCTTGCGGTTATGGATAAAACTATGGCAGGAGAATCTGTTTATCCTGACACAACACCCAAACTCCGATTAGGTAATGCTATGAGTATTGATTTTACAGGTAAGGAACTTGAGGTTTTGCGAGAACTGACGAGTGGTGAACCTGATGCAGTTATTGCAGAAAAGTTACATGTGTCCTTGAGAACTGTTAAAGCTCATATACAAAATATGAGAGATAAAACCGGTTTCAGAAACAGAACAGAACTTGCAGTAAGAGCAAGAGAATGCGGACTTGTAATCAATGACCACAAACCTGAATAAGTTTTAATTGACGGTGCTATAACAGTGCCGTCATTTTTTTGCACTAAAGTACAATGCAAATGTGTGTACTTCATTTTATAATATAATTGATGAATTATATTGGAGGTAGTACTATGGGATTATTTGATACATTAAAAAGACAAGCAGAACAGGCAGCTCGTTCTGCAACAGCACAGGCGGGACAGAATATTGCACAAGGTGTAAAAAACGCAGTTTCAGGAGTGGGCAATAAAACTTATTCAGTAACTCTTTCTCAATTACCAGTAAACCTTGCACAGTTACAATCAATGCCTGAAAGTGATTTGAAGTCACCTGAAAAAACAGCAGCACTTGTAATTGCTGCATTATGTATTTATCCAATTGACAAAGAAGCTTGTTGTGAAATGTTAGAGTTTCTTCATGGACCTAAAGGTTTAAGCGGATATGACAAACAATTCCTCTCGGACCGTTTTCGTGATAAGGACTATGTTCCTCGTTCATATTTTAATGGTGCAACACCGGAAAATAACTATGAGCCAACAGAACCATTCACTTTAACATTCTTTGAAAATCCATACAGTCGTGATAATTTTAATGAAGGCTATCTCACATTACATATTAAGTCAAACGGTGCTGATTCTGCACGACAGATAAGACTTCGCACAAAGCCATCAACAGGTCAATGGTTCCTTTGGGAACAATTCTTACTTTCAGACATCAGAGTACCTGTAAGTGCTGACCCTTGGGCATAAATTAAATAATTTTCATAAATTAGAGCCAATTTTCGGATTGGCTTTATTTTTTGCACTAAAGTACAATGTAATTAGTTTTGATTGTCATTATAATTATCATTGTATAAGTATAACTATGTGTATTTATACAAAAAACCTGAAAAGAAAGAAGGTGAGTAAATGAGAAAATTTCCCGATGAATTTCAACGGGACGATGTAAATGGTGAGCATATAAAAAATGATGAATTTTCTTTCTTGAATGAAACAGAAGAATATGATGAGAGATTCTTTCATCAGGATGAGTACAATCGTGATTGCTACATAGGACTTATGAACAAAGAAGATGACGATTTCTCTGATGAAGCTGAAACAGTTGCAAAAAGAATAGTAAACAAACCGTCAATTTTCATTAAAGCATTTGACAGTCTGCGTTCTTTGGCTTTTGCTCTTGCTTTGGGTACAGTTGTATTAGCAGGACCGGTTATAGATGGCGATATTCCTCTCCTTGAGCCTCAAAATAATGAGTCAGCGGAGGATGTCCCTGTTATTTCGGTTGACCATAGTCATGTCGCTTCGGATAGTTGGGATATTATCTCTGAACCGACTTGCCAGATTTCAGGTGAAAAGGCGCTATTATGTGCTGAATGTAATGAAATAATGGAAACACAAGAAATCCCAATTACTGAACACAATTCAGGTAACTGGATTACAGAAAAACGAGCAAACTGCTCCCAAAATGGACTTGAATCAAGATTCTGTACTTTCTGTAATGAAAAACTTGAGTCAAGAGAAATACAAAAAGGTAGTCATATTTCAAGTTATCTGATAACGGATATTGAAAGTACATGTACTAACGAAGGTTCAGGACATACAGAGTGTAAAATCTGTAAAACGGTACTTAAAACCGAGAAAATACCAATAAAAGAACATAAAGAAACAATTGTTAATGGTAAACCTGCCACATGTAGTGAAAATGGATACACAGAAACAATTAAATGTTCGGAATGTAATAAGGTAATTAAAGACAGAGAAGAAATACCTGCAACAAATCAACATTTAATTGCAATAGTAAGTGGTGTTGATGCTACTTGCACCGCAACAGGCTATTCGGACTCAAGCTATTGTGCTGATTGTGGAAAAGTTATTAAGGAAAAGACCACAATCCCTGCAAAGGGACATACTGAAGTTGTGTCAGCAGGAAAAGAACCTACTTGTACAGAATCAGGTTATACTGAATCAAGTAGGTGTTCCCAATGTGGTGAGCAGATAAAATCAAGTACGCCAATTCCTGCTAAAGGTCATACTGAAGTTATAACAGCAGGTAAAGACCCGACTTGTACAGAGTCAGGCTATACTGAATCAAGTAAGTGTTCCGAATGTGGTGAGCAGATTGAGTTAAGCACCCCAATTCCTGCTAAAGGTCATACTGAAGTTGTGACAGCAGCTAAAAAACCAACTTGTACAGAGTCAGGCTATACTGAATCAAGTAAGTGTTCTGAATGTGGTGAGCAGATTAAGTCAAGCACTCCACTCCCTGCTAAAGGACATACGGTAGTTGTTACTGAAGGCAAAGAGCCGACTTGTACCGAAGATGGTTATGCAGAATCAGGATACTGTTCCGAATGTGGTGAGGTTATCACTGAATCAACTGTAATTCCTGCAACAGGACACAAAGAAGTTGTGACAGCAGGTAAAGAACCAACTTGTACAGAATCAGGCTATACTGAATCAAGTAAGTGTTCCGAATGTGGTGAACAGATTAAGTCAAGCACTCCACTCCCTGCTAAAGGACATACGGTAGTTGTTACCGAGGGCAAAGAGCCGACCTGCACCGAAGATGGTTATGCAGAATCAGGATACTGTTCCGAATGTGGTGAGGTTATTACTGAATCAACTGTAATTCCTGCAACAGGACACAAAGAAGTTGTAACAGCAGGTAAAGAACCGACTTGTACAGAATCAGGATATACCGAATCAAGTAAGTGTTCCGAATGTGGTGAGCAGATTAAGTCAAGTACGCCAATTCCTGCTAAAGGTCATACGGTAGTTGTTACCGAGGGCAAAGAGCCGACTTGCACCGAAGATGGTTATGCAGAATCAGGATACTGTTCTGTATGTGGTGAGGTTATTACTGAATCAACAGTGCTTCCTGCTAAAGGTCATACCGAGGTTATTACTGAAGGCAAGAATGCGACCTGTACTGAAAGCGGTTTCACGGAATCAAGTTATTGTTCTGTATGCAATGAAATTATTAGCGAATCAGAAATAATTCCGGCAACAGGTCATACAGAAGTTATTGACAATGCAGTTGAGCCGACTTGTACAGAGAATGGTTTAACAGAAGGTAACCATTGTTCAGTATGTGGTGAAATAATTGTTGCACAAGAAATTGTACCTGCAACCGGTCACAAGAACATTGTTAAAGAAGCGGGTGTTCAACCAACTTGTACTGCAGATGGTTACAGCGATTATGCATACTGTGCCGATTGTGGAACAGAAACTGTTGCAAGAGAAATAATTCCGGCAACAGGACATAGTGAAGATTTATCATATATTGAGGGTAGAGAACCTACCTGTACGGAAGATGGCTTCACAGAAGAAGGACATTGTACAAACTGTGGCGAAGTTATTGTCCCATCAGAGGTAATTCCTGCAACTGGACATACAGAGATAATCATAATCGAAGGACAGGCACCGACTTGTACAGAAGATGGTTTCACAGAGTCACAGATTTGTGGAATATGTGACGAAGTACTCGTTGAATCAGAAGTTATTCCTGCAACCGGTCACAAATATGGTGATTGGGAAACATTAGAAGAAGCAACATGTGAATCTGCAGGTTTCAGAAGACGCATTTGTACAGAATGTGACGAGGGTATTGAAGAAGAGGAAATTCCGGCAACAGGTCATATTGAAGTGACTGCAGAAGGTTACGATGCAACATGTACTGACCCTGGACTCTCAACAGGTGTGTATTGTGATGTCTGTGGCGAATGGATGGTTCAACAATTGATTATTGAACCAACCGGTCACACCGAAGTCGTTGATAATGCGGTTGAACCAACTTGTACTGAAGACGGTTTAACAGAAGGTAGTCATTGTTCAGTATGTGGTGAAATAATTGTTGCACAGGAAATTGTTCCGACTTACGGTCATGGTGAGCCGGTTCTTGTTGAAGGTAAGGAACCGACTTGTATGGAAGACGGATATACAGATTCATACATTTGCGGAATTTGTAATGAAATTCTTGTTGAACCGGAAACAATTCCTGCTACGGGACACAGCGAAGACCTTTCATACATTGAAGGTGTGCCTCCAACTTGTACTGAGGCTGGACGCACGGAAGAAGGATATTGCACTATCTGTGGTGAATTAGTCATTGAATCAGAACCAATCCCGGCAACAGGACATACAGAGATTATAATTGTTGAAGGAAAAGCACCAACATGTACGGAAGATGGCTTTACAGAATCCGAAATATGTGGAATGTGTGGCGAAACAATTGTAGAATCTCAAGTTCTTCCTGCTACAGGTCATAATGAAGTGACTGCAGAGGGTTATGATGCAACATGTACTGACCCGGGACTCTCAACAGGTGTGTATTGCGATGTCTGTGGTGAATGGATTGTACAACAATTGATAACTGAACCAACAGGTCACAGTTGGGTTCAAAAACCGAATATGCCATACGAAGAATATGAATGTGAACACTGTGGTGAAACTACACAGACTCCGTATTAGTGACAAAAGTTTGAAAGGAAGTAATTATATGAACAAAAAATCAGGAAAAAACAGTGTAGGAGTATTTATGCTTTTGCTCGTTCTTTTGGCTGTGGTTATAGGACTTTTTAATATCTCAAAACTTACATTTGTACCTTTTGAAATCAGAGAAGTGGTAAATGGTTTTGTCGAAAAGTTCTTTTCTAATTCAGTGGTTAAAAGTATAACTGTTGAATCGGTAGGTGCAGCATTACTCACTATTTTCGCAACTTTTGTCATTGGTGGAGTTGTAAAATTTGTGGTAAGTAAAATTAAGTTTAAAAAACACCGTACAGAAACATTACACCAACTTGTTGGCAAATTCCTTGTTTACGGCATTTATATTCTTGGATTTATAATTGCATTAGGATGTCTTGGTGTAAATACAACAGGTATTCTTGTTTCAGCAGGTGTTCTTGGCATTATCGTAGGATTTGGTGCACAATCACTTATTGAAGATATTATCACAGGACTCTTCATAATTCTTGAGGGCGAATTCGGAATAGGCGATATTATTACTATTGATGGTTTCCGTGGTGAAGTTAAATCAATAGGTTTGCGTACAGTCAGCATTGAAGACCTTGGTGGTAATGTGCGTATTATCAACAACAGTGAAATCAGTTCACTTGTTAACCTTTCAGATAATACCTCTGTAGCTGTTGTTAATGTACCTGTAAGCTACGAGGATTCACTTGAAGTTGCTGAAAGTGCTGTAAAAGAAGCTTTGTCAGAACTTCCATCAGAATATCCAAAAATACTCAAGGAAGCACCTGTTTACAGAGGTGTAGATGTTCTCTCGGAAACACATATTGAACTTATGGTTGTTGCAAATGTTGCAGAAGAAAATATCTACGATGCACGAAGAATTATGCAGCGTGAAATCAAGTATTCCTGCGAAAAGGCAAAACTCTCAACACCATGTAAAGAGTAATGTTATATCTTGTTATAATTAAATAACACCTAAAAAGCGTTGCAAGAGGGGACTAAACATTCCCCAATGCAACGCTTAATTCTTTTATGTGGCTATATTACTACGACTTTTGCAATAAAACAACGATACCACTATCAATACAAATTGTATCAATAGTGGTATCTGATTTGGTATTGACTACGCTATTTGATACAATTCGTCATTTATGAGATAGCGTTGCACTTTTCAATTGGCACATATAACTTTGTAAAAGATTAAAACTCTTCTATACTTACGATTTCGCCCATACCGTTTTGTAAATTATCTTTTGCATCACAGTATTTGAGTATTGTGCCTTGTTTTACATAAATTGGCATTGTTTTAAGGTCAACTTTTTTGGTAATCCACATACCAGTTGACTCGATTTTTTCTTTTGTAAAATAGTCAACCCAAGTGCCTTTCGGAAGGTAGATTTCACGGATATCTGTTTTGCTTAAAGGCTTGAGTACGGGTGCGACAAGAAGACTGTCACCGAATAAATACTCGTCATCAATGTGTCGCACATTTCTGTCTTCAGGATATTCAAGATACAATGCTCGTGTCATCGGAAGACCTGTTTGTGTGCATTTTTCGGATTGCTCATAGATGTATGGCATAAGTGAATAACGGAGTTTATCGTAATAACGGAAGATATCACAAGCCTCTTCTGAGAAACGCCATGGCTCACGATAGTTATTATCCCCTACACCGTGGCAACGAGAATGGGATGAGAAAAACCCAAGCTGTGCCCAACGAACATAAAGCTCATCAGTTGGTGTTCCCAAAAATCCACCGATATCGTGTGAGAAGAAAGGAATACCACTTAAACCTAATGATAAAGATGCTCTGAGTGTACCTGCCAATGCTTCAAATGTGCATTGACTGTCACCGCCCCAATGAAGTGGATAACGCTGACTGCCTGCAGTACCGCTACGAGCCCATACTATGTTTTCATCTGACACTTCTTTTGTAGCATTGAAAATCACTCTGTTATATACAAGTGAATAAAGGTTGTGGAAATGCTTACCGTCAATATTCTGATAGATTGCATCTTCTGCGATACCTTCACCAAAGTCGGTTTTAATTGCAGCTGCACCGAGCTTGATAAGCTCTTTTATCTTATCACCATACCACTTGCAGGCATCAGGATTTGAAAAGTCAATAGTAACATCCTTAACCCAACTGCCTTGGCAAGAATCAGGTAACTGATAAGGTTTGCCATCTTTATCTTTTGAAAGATATCCATATTTTACTGCTTCGTGGTAATTTTCATTATCATCATTTGGTGGAATAAAATTATATTGCCACAAGCTAATTTTGAAACCATCTTTATTATATCGTGCAATATTCTCTTTTGGATTTGGAAAGCGTTCTTGTGAGAATTTCAAATCGCAGTTCCAATCTCGATTAAACCACGCAGTATCAAGGTGAAGGACATCACAAGGAATATCGTTTTCACGGATTTTCTTTGCTATATCGTCAACAACATCCCAAGAAACATAACTGTTACGGCTCATCCAAAGTCCAAAGCTCCAGAGTGGTGGCAACTTTGCAAATCCTGTAAGAGTGCAATAACCTTTGATTATATCCTTCGGTGTTTTGGCACCGATTACAAAATAATCAATCTGACTGTCAAGAACAGCAAACTGTAATGCACTTAAATCTGTTGTGCCTATCTGCCAATCTGTTTTAGCACTTGAATTGAGAAAAAGCCCGTAACCCTTGGTTGAAATGTAGAACGGAATGTTTAAATATGAACGACGGCTTGTTGTGCCGACGGCATCTTTATTATAAAAATCAACCGTTCTGCCGTTACGGATGAGAGAGTCAAAGCGTTCACCCAAGCCATACACTACTTCGTCAATGTCAAGTTCAAGTGATTCAAAACAAACATAGTCACCATCTAAATCGGCAAGAGCCAAATCGTGAATATCACCTGTACGGAAATCCTGCTTTTTCTGTGAATAAAACTCTTTGCCGTCAATAAAATTTGCAGAAATTTTTGTAGTTTCTTTGTTTATGATTACTTGAATTTTACTCGTTGTAAGAGTGATTTCATTGTCGGTTTCATTAACTGTAAAATTAACCTTTTCAGGCTTTGCAATAAGCATCTGAGCATCTTCGGGAAGTCCTGCAAAATGATTTATAATTTCTTTATCTTTTGAGAAAACAATTCTGAAAATCTCATCAGTCCAAAACTCTATATGTAAATATACTTTTGGGGTTGTAATGTCGGCAGGTTTGTATAAGTGCAAAGATGTTTCGTGAGTGTATGAAAGCATGGCACGACGAGCCATTGTGCCGAGAGTGAGCACAATTCCGTTTCCTTCTTTTTCAATATTTAATATTTGAGCAGGTCTGTTCTGAACTGCAGGGTTAAACCGAAAATCTGCAATTTCAGTTTTTGAAACGGCTTTTGTTTCACTTACAGTTTCAGCCTGCATAAACTGTGGAAAATTTTGACTATTGGGTGTGGTTTTAGTCATTAAGTATACCTCCAAATTAGAAATTTTTTGTTATT
>CALCTT010000041.1 GCA_937906895.1 uncultured Clostridia bacterium
CGGGCGGATGTGGGCATCCGCCCCTACGAATTGTGCTCGACAAACTCCAATTTATATCATAATAACCCTATCAAAAAATGACCGGGTCAAAAACAAGCTGACACCCTGTCAAAAATTGATACCCACCCCATCAAAAATTGATAGGGACCCTGTCAAAATTTGACCCCTATAAATAAGAATATAAATAAAATAATAAATAATTATTATAAATAATATGACGAAAATGCAAAAATAGTTAACCGGTTATCTATTTTTATTTTTTGATGATTTTGTAGTTGAAAAACATCTAAAAACAGCCTCAAATGTAAATATTTTGTTAATAAAATGCCCTTTTTCTTAAATCGTCCCGCTTTTCCCGGGACGAAATTGCTTTTCCGGACTATATATGGAGGGTATTTTTTTATGAATAATAAATATTTTGCTGTTTTACCTTTAAATTTAGTCTATGAAGAAAAGTATTATAATCTTTCTTCAAAAGCAATTCTTCTTTATTCTCTTTTTCTAAACAGAACCAAATTATCTTTGAAGAACAAAAAATTCAAAGATGACAATGGAGTGTTTATTTACTATTCAACTGAGCAGATATCAAATCATCTTCATTGTAGTTTGAATTCTGCAAAAAAAGTTTTAACAGAGCTTGAAAAGGCAGGGCTCATTCGCAAGGAATATCAAAAAAACGGTCTGCCACAAAAAATTTACGTGAATGATATCTGTACAGAAAACAAGGGTACATATTTTGATTCTCAAAAGCCACAGGACAAGTTTTCGCAAAAGTCATATTCCAATTCGATTTACAATCAAAAAGCTCGCACAGACCGTTCTGCGGAGGGAAAACAACAGGTGAGTGATGGCGAAGAAAAAACACTTACTCAGATGCAGATAAACAGGCGGACTTTTGGCAGTGCGAAAAATAAAAGACTTTCCGTAAACTCAAATTCAAATTTTGCTTCCCAAGAAAAGCAAGTGAGCATTGATGTGGAGTTAGAAGAGGAATTAGCGAAGGCAGGACTATTTCGTTTCGCAGAGAAAAACAAAAACGCCGAACCCGATGTTCAGGTCCGACGTTGTGATTAGTTATTTAATTATTTCTTTTTAGCAGCTTTTTTAGCAGCTTTTTCAGCCTTTAACTGTGCAGCATAAGCAGCAGCCTCTTCTTTTTCCTTAAGAACTCTTGCTTCTTCTTCAGCAAGTGCAGCTTCGTGACGAGCCTTAGCTTCATCATACATTTCAGCAATCTCATCAAAGTGCTTGTAGTTTTCTTCTTGTTTTACAAGCTTTTCAGCATCAAGGTATGGTTTTGCAGCACGAGCGAAATATGCGTGTCTGTCCATTTCAACCTTTGAAGCCTTACGAGCTTCTGCTTTCTTAGCTTCATAAGACTTAATTTCAGCCTTGAGTGATTTTGCCTTTGCACTGTCCTTAGCCTTTTTAGCATCTCTTAATTCAAGATAGAGAGCCTTGAGCTTATCGTCACAAGAATCTTCAATATCAAAGAGTTTCTCAAGTTCAGCAAAGTCAGGTTTAACAAGCTCTTCGTTTGCAAAATACTTGCTGAGTGCCTTGAAAGCTGACTTCTTATTTCTTGCAACTTCAAGTGAGAACTTGCGGATGTCTTTTTCTTCCTTAGTTGATTTTGGCATTGCTTTAGCATTAGCCATTTCACTATTGATTTCATCAAGAGTCATAAGTTTAAGACCCTGGAGTCCTGCATCATAGATGCCCTTCTGAACATTGTACTGATATTTGAATGTATTAGTTGAGAACTTATCAAGTTCTTCACAAACAAACTTGCTGATTTCAATTTCTTCATTGAATTCGAGTGCTTCTTTGTAAGCTTTCTTTGCAGCTTTGCGTTCTGCTTTATCTTTAATTGACTTGTAATCTTTTTTGCTTACATTTTTAGCATTCTTACCAGCCATATCTCTTGCATTACGGATAAGGTCGATTGTTTCAACGAGCTGAGCATCGTTTGTAATTCCGTTGCCATAGTCTTCAAAGAGTGCACGAACTTTAAGAACACGAATAACTGATTTCTGCTTTCTTTCATTAAAGTCATACCAGAAGAAAGGAATAACATTCATAAATGCACCGACAGCAGCGATGATAATGAGAGCGTGCATAAGAGGAATGAAAATATCTAAATCATACAATGCTGAATATGGGTTAGCATAGTTATCCTGACCTGCAGCCAACTGTTCTGAAAGAATCTGACCAACAGTTTTTCCGTCACCAAGAACACGGTTAAGAACATCAGGATTTGATGTTACTTTCTTTGCGATTTCAGCTGTAATACCGCCTTTTTCATAAATAACAGGAAGAACAGCAGAAGTACCAAGAGTGATAATAGTACCGATTGTAGCAACAGCAGAGAACATACCGTCAATTCTTTCGCCTGTCTGATACTGCTGATAGTCACGGATGTCAGCCTGGATTGTTGGGTTAAGGATGTGAGCGAATGAACCCATCAATGCGTTGAGGTAAAGACAACCCATAACAAGCCAGATTGTAAGGTTGTTGATTTCCTGTGTGAACGGAAGCATCATAAGAATGAACACAACGTTCATAAGGTTAGTAACAACAAGAACGGCTTTTTTACCCCATTTTCTGATACAGAAAGGAGCAGCAATCATACCCCAGAGTGATGCGTTACCGTAAAGAGTAACAACAAGACCGTAAACGTTACCGTTACAAGCACCACCATAGTTGTAAAGCCAGTTAAGGATGTTTGAGTATGCAGATTCAAGGAATCCAATCCAACCTGCAAGAGAGATAATCCAGAAATACTTATTCTTTGCAACAGCACGGAGTGCATCGATAAACTTAATCTGAACAACGTGAGTTCTTGCCTGAACAATCTTTTCTTCAGTATATTTATAAACAACGATACAGAGAAGAACACCCAAAACAGCAAGAATAGGGTAGAGGAATCTGTAAACACGAATGTCTGTTGTGTTTGTATGGAAAAGATTTCGAGCAATAATTGGTGTGAAAAGGTTTACAATTGTAGGAGCGAATGAGTAAACAACGCTCTTGATTGATGCAACGTCTGCTCTTTCCTGTGTATTTGGAGAAAGAACATGGATAAGGTTTTCATATCCGTCATAGAAGAAGTAATAGATAAAGTTGAGTGCGATATTAAGAACGAGAATCAACGCACATTTTGCAACATAATCTTTTTCTCTGCCGAATATCATACCTTCACCAACGATAAGACTCAACTTATCATAAGGGAACCAAACAATCAAATTACAAATGATTGCAGAAGGGATAGCCATTCTTACTATGTAAGGACGATATTTACCTGCTTTGTTTCTTGTGTTATCGATAATTGTCGCACGAAGTCCTGTGAAAGGAATGTTAATGAGAATAGCGATAACATAGAGTAAATACATATCTGTTGCACCAACACCAAGTGTTGAAGAGATAAGAGTATTACCCATAGATAAAAGACATGCGTTACCTAATGTGATAACCATGTATGCACCGATACCACCGCCGGAATAAGCAGCGATTTCTCGGAAAGGCATATATCTGCCTTTTGGTGGTGTTTTCCAATGGGTTTTAACCATATCAACACCGTTTTTAACTGTTTGAGTTAAATTCATTGTTTTGCACTCCTTGTGTACATATTTTTACAAGTATAAATTCTATCATAAAAAGGATATTTAATCAATGAAAAAAACTAATTTTTAACAAAAAATGAACACAAAAACACTATTTTTGTTAATTTATACTAAAATTCGTATTATAAAAATGTGTAATTTAACTATAAAAAAAGCAAAAAAGTTACAAAACTGTATTGACAAATTGATTTTAAAGGTTGATAATATATGTACAAAATAATATGTAATAACATATTCGGTAGGTAAGGCTACCACAGGGATACGGATTACTGCCGCGAAACGGTGGAGACACTGTCAGCAGGTTAGCAGGTCATATCGAAAAACAAGGTATGATTTAATGTAATTTCATCGCCCTGCGAAGCTAAAGCTTGAACGAAAATGTAAGGAATTATTGACCTCATTTTTGCGTTTCGGCTTTAATGTGGTCTTATTTTTATTTAAATCAAAAAGGAGTGGAAAAAGTGGACACGTACCGAAGTACAAATATGGAACCTCCGAGTATTAATGCGGACTGTGTCTGCATTTTCTGAAAAATACTCGCCGTGTTTCACATACCTATACTCTAAGAAAAGGAGATGTGAAAAATGGAAATGTTAGAAATTATTAAAGAGCTTCTTGAAAACAAAAGCTGGAAGGCACTTAAAGAACTTCTTGATGAAATGAATGAGCAGGATATTGCTGAAATTTTTATGGAGCTTGAAGAAAGGGACTTGACCCTTATTTATCGTCTTCTCAATAAGGAGCTTGCAGCCGAGGTTTTTGTTAATATGGAGCCTGAATATCAGGAACAGCTTATCCGTGCATTCTCTGACTCAGAGCTTCGAGAAGTTCTTGATGAATTGTATGTCGATGATGCCGTTGACCTTATTGAGGAAATGCCGTCAAGCCTTGTCAAGCGTATTTTAAAGCATACTGACCCGGAAACCCGAAAAAGCATTAATGAAATATTAAAGTATCCTGAGGACTCTGCAGGAAGCATTATGACAATTGAGTATGTTGACCTTAAACGCTCAATGACCGTTGCTGATGCTTTTATGCGAATCCGCCGTACAGGTGTTGATAAGGAAACCATTTATACTTGTTATGTAACAGACAGCAAACGAAAGCTTAAGGGTGTTGTTACTGCAAAGGATTTGCTTCTTGCAGACGAAACTTCAACAATCCGTGAAATAATGGAAGATAATGTTATTTCCGTAAACACCTCTGAAGATAAGGAAGTTGTGGCTGACCTCTTTGAAAAGTATGACCTTTTGGCACTTCCTGTTGTTGACAGGGAAAATCGACTTGTTGGTATTATCACAGTCGATGACGCTATCGACGTTATGCAGGAAGAAATTACTGAAGATATGGAATTGATGGCTGCTATTACTCCTACTGACAAGCCATATCTTAAAATGAGCGTTTTTGAAAACTTTAAAAAGCGTATTCCTTGGCTTATGCTTTTGATGGTTTCTGCAACATTTACAGAAAAAATCATTACTCATTTTGAGGGTGCATTAACCGCTTGTGTTGCCTTGACAGCTTTTATTCCGATGCTTACGGGAACTTGCGGTAACTGTGGTAATCAGTCCTCATCAACAATCATTCGTGGTATTTCGTTAGGTGAAATTGAATTCAGAGATACATTAAAGGTTGTTTTAAAGGAATTTTCAATTGCTCTTATCTGCGGTGTTGCACTTGCAATTGTAAATTTCGCAAAATTAATGATTTTTGATGATGTAGGCTGGAAAATCGCACTTGTTGTCAGCGTTACAATGATTGCAGCAGTTGTATTTGCAAAGGTGGTAGGTTCGATTCTTCCTGTAATTGCAAAGAAAATCGGCTTTGACCCTGCTGTAATGTCAAGTCCGTTTATTTCAACAATTGTCGATGCGGTTACTCTTTTAATTTATTTTACAATTGCAGCATCTTTGTTGAATATATAGAATATGTGGTGTGGGATATTTTTCCATACCACTTATTTTTTGTAACACAACTTTAATTGACTTTTTTGTGTTAATATTATATTATTAATATATACATTTATTTCGGGTGATATTTATGAAAAAGACAATGAAAAGTATATCAATTTTATTGACACTTATGTTCCTTGTAACGGGTCTTTGTGTAATTCCTGTTTCAGCTGCCGATGTTACATATTCAGTATCTCCTGCAATCGGTGCAACAGGTGAAACCGTATCAGTTTCGGTATCCCTTTCAACATCAGTTGACTTGTGGGGTTCAAATGTACAACTTAAATACAATCCTGCCGAGCTTCAGGTGGTAGAGTGTGCAAAAGGCGGAATTGTTTCAAGCGGTAGTATTAATGATTCGGGTACATCTGTTAATTTTTCAGGTATGTACAGTGCAAAGAGTGGTACAATTTTTACTGTTCAATTTAAAATTCTTAAAGAGTCAGGCAAAGCCTCTCTTACACTTTCAAGCTCTGAAAATACTGATGTGAACAGCGTTACTTATGATGATATTGCTATTTCAAACGGCAGTATTACAGTTTTGAACAAAGTTCCTGTGGAAAAGGTTACTCTTGATAAAACGAGCCTTTCCCTTAAAAAAGGTGAAAAAGCTAAAATAACGGCTACTGTTTCACCTGCAAACACAACTTCTTCCGGAATCAGCTTCTATTCATCCGATGATGATATTGCAACCGTAAGTGACGACGGTACAATTACTGCTGTCAAGGGTGGTACTGCAACAATTACTGCTCTTGCAGGTGAAAAGTCAGCAAAATGTACGGTTACAGTTTCTGTTCCGATGACAGGCACTAAAGCTGATGGCGGTACAACAAAGAAAATGGCTGTTGGTGATACGGTTAACCTGACAGTATTAAAGGTTCCAAGTGATGCTACTGATAAGGTAACTGCAAGCTGGACTTCATCAAATCCGCAGGTGGCATCCGTTAAAGCGGGTACAGTCACAGCAGTAAGCGTCGGTGAAGCTACAATTACTGCAACTGTAAATAAATGGACTGTTACATATAAAATCACCGTAACTGAAAAAACAGACGAGAGTACAACAGCTGTCGAAAGCACAACTGACGAATCAACAACAGTTCCTGAAAGCACTACAGATGTTTTCGCAACTGAACCGACAACACGACCAATATTTACTACTGTACCTACAACAAAGGAAGAATTTTCTTTAGTTGAACCTATAATAAACGGAAATCTCAATGGGGATAATGGTAAGAATAATGAAAGGTATAAGCAACTTCTGGTTATCGCTTCTGCAGTTGTTGTGGTTGTTGTAATCGGTACTGTTTCATTCTTTGTTTTAAAAGGATATCGTGGTAAAAATAAGAAGCAGAGAATTATTGTTGAAGAAAAATTCAGGAGATAATATATGTTAAATATAGGATGTCATTTATCCTCTTCAAAGGGTTTTTACAATATGGGATGTGAAACATTGTTAATTGACGGTAACACATTTCAATTTTTCACAAGAAACCCAAGAGGAGGCAGTGCAAAGGAAATCGACCCTAAAGATGCTGAAAAACTTAATAATCTGATGAAAGAAAAGAATTTTGCAAAAATTCTTGCTCACGCACCTTATACACTTAATGCTTGTGCTGAAAAGGAATATGTACGCGAATTTGCCTATAACACAATGCTTGATGACCTTAAACGAATGGAATTTGTTCCGGGAAATTTGTATAATTTCCATCCGGGAAGCCATGTAGGACAAGGTGTTGAGGTTGGTATTGATTTAATTTCTTCATTGCTTAATTCTATTTTATGGAAAGAGCAGACAACAACTGTACTGCTTGAAACAATGGCAGGAAAGGGTAGTGAAGTAGGCAGCAAATTTGAGGAATTGCGAGAAATCATTGACCGTGTTGAGCTTCAGGAAAAAATGGGTGTCTGCCTTGATACCTGTCACGTTTACGACGGCGGATATGATATTGTAAATGACCTTGACGGTGTGCTTACACAGTTTGATAAGATTATCGGTCTTGACAGATTAAAGGCAGTTCACATTAACGACAGTAAAAATCCTTTCAGTAGTCATAAGGACAGACACGAAAAAATAGGTGAGGGCTCAATCGGTACAGAAGCACTCCAAAGAATTATAAATCATTCTGCACTTCGCGACTTACCGTTTTTCCTTGAAACACCAAATGAACTCGACGGATATGCACGTGAAATTGCACTCTTAAAATCCTTATATAAATAAAAATATGGCGAGGTCACCTGACTTCGCCTTTATGTTTGTATATTTGAATTATAATTTGTCGGGATGTTCACAATGTAGGGGTCGCTGCCCACAGCGACCCGATGTGGTTTAATAGTACGCTTTGGGACGGGACGATGTGGGCATCGTCCCCTACAATTTCATCCCCTACAAACTCCAATTTATCCTTGATAAAACAAACAACGGACGTCATTACGATTGTCCGTTGTTTTTATGTTCACTTATTTCACAAACTGATATCCGTTAATAATCTTCTGGATTTCGTGTTCTGCAACCTCAAAAAGTCTTTTACCGAGATTTGTGTAATACTCGTTTTTATCCTCACCGCAAAGCATTGCAAAGGAAATACCAATATTTTTTGAAATTTCAACACCTTTTCTTACAGCAAGATAATAGAAGCTGTATTCAGCAGCGTCATCAAGTCTGTCATAAAATTCGGCAGCCTTTTTAATAACCGTGTCGTAGAGGGAATTAACAGCAGTATTTGACAAAAGCGTTGCAGGAAGGTAGTGATTAATGCAATATTCAGCAGTAAAAATAAGAAGAACCTTGATGTGATACATATTGTCGTCATCACATTCAATTTTACCAATTTCACCTTCAAGCTGTGAAAGCAGACTTGGTTCGTCAACAAAGATTTCAGCAAGATGCTTACCTAATTGCTTTGCTTTAAGAATGTTTCCGTTGCTTCTGTGCTTTGTCATTTCAGCAATAACCGAAACTTCATAGGAATTATCTTCCGTATTGTCGCCGTCAGTAAAAATTTTAACATCACTATCGTCAAAGAGCATATTAACCCTCCTTATCTGTAAATTTGTTATATTAATTATATTATTATTCAGCTGACTGTTGTGCCAACTTTTTCTGTAATCTCTTCTGCTTTGCTTTGTATGTGAGTAAAGCGTGTAAGCAATCATCAGGAGTAGAGTAGTCACCCAATGATACCTTATATGTATTGTAAAGTCCGTGGAAGTCGCTGCCGCCTGTCATAAGAAGCTTGTTTTTTGAAGCGAATTTCTTGAGGAACGCCTGTTGTTCTTCGTCAGCACTCGGATGGAAAACTTCAATACCGTCAACGCCGTATTCAACATAATCAGCAAGGTCGTCGGCACAATCACTCGCATAAGGATGAGCAAGGATTGCAATACCCCCTGCAGTATGAACAGCATCAATAACATCTTTCACATTTTCATACTTCGGAACAACAAGGATATTTTCGTCACTGTCCTTTGAAAAAAGCTTGTTATAAAGCTCGCCGTTAAATGAATCGGCATAACCACACTCAATAAGAGCCTGCATAATATGTTTTTTGTAGAGATTTGTAGAGCCTGTTGCACATTTTGTAATAAATTCTGTTGAAATAGGGAAACGCTTCGCGGTCTGAAGCATCATAAAATGACCTGCTTTTTTACGGGCAAGTGAATTTCTCTTGCAAAGACCCTCAAGCATATCAGGAGCATCAGGTAAATAACAAAGGATATGAACATTTCTGTCATTCTTTTCGTCAGTAGCAGAAAGTTCAACACCGGGAATAACCTGAATGCCGTGACGAGCGCCGATAATCTTACCTCTTACAGTACCTGCAAGACAATCGTGGTCAGTAATAGCGATAGTTTCGAGACCCTTTTTCTTCGCAAAATTAATAATATCCTCAATACCTAAAGTGCCGTCAGACAACCTTGTGTGACAATGTAAATCTCCACTCAAAACAAACAACCTCCAATTTGGACTAAAAATGCGTAAATTTACCTCAATATATAATACTATTGTATAACAATTTTTAGAAAAAATCAAGAAAAAAAGAGGATTTTGTTAAAAAATAACCAAAACAGCCTGTTTTTTGTAGGATATGTAAATTTTCAACACCATTTTTCGTATCATTGCACAAAAAACAGAAATGAATAACAAATCGGAGTTTGTCGAGCACAATTCGTAGGGGCGGATGCCCACATCCGCCCGTTCCAAAGCCTGCCATTAAACTACATCGGGTCGCTGTGGGGTGCGGGTGTCCGGTGGACACCTCTGCGAAGCAGAAGCACCGACCGAACCGTCAGGTGAGACTCAGCGACCCCTACATTGTGAACATCTCGACAAATTATAATTTACAATTCATTTTGCATTAAAAAAGAGGCAACCGAAGTTACCTCTCGATTAATATTCAATTATTTAAGATATTTACCGTATTTTATCTGATTTTTAACAAAACCGATTAAAAGGAGAATGAGGAGAGGGATGAACAAAACAATTACAAGAAGTAATGTAATCAATATTATCGGCAATCCTTTTTTACTGTCCTTTACTGTGTCAGGTTTCTTTACAGGTTCAGGCTGAGGGCCGACCTCATCACCTTCATATACAGGCATAATCTGCATAATTGCATCATAAGACGGGATACCTGCATTATAAAGTAAAGGTTCAACAATTCCTCTCACAGAGTCAGAAACCTTGATAAGCTTCTTTAACGGAATATGTAATACTCTGATTATTGAGTCGATTATGTTAATAAGACCGATTGCGATTTTGTATTCGTTATCGTCAGGTGTGTAAAGACTCTTACCACCATAAAGATTAAGAACCAAATCAACGATAAAATCAACAACGCTCTTATCCTTAATATCAGCATAATCTTCCTTTTTAAGTCCTGTTTCTTTGCGGGTCCAGTTGCCCACAGTACCGATTTTAAGTTTGTTGAGGAACTTGAAGATTGGCTTTAAAATCCAACCGATTTTATAGCTGACCTTTTTCTTGATACTGATAGCAGTTGCCATATCAGCAAACTTGTCAATATCTTCACCTGCAGCTTTAATCACATCTCTAATCATACCAATCATGTGGTCAGCAAGATAAGTCTGTAAATCCTTACCGTGAGTGTTGAATTTTACAGGTTCGGTAATGTTATCAGTCGTAGTTGTAACAACTTTGTTTTCAGCATCAAAAACAACTGTTCGGATTGTAGCAGGGTAGCCGACTGTTGATGCGGTCGAAATATCATAGAAATAATTTCCCTTAGGACTTACGTGCTTATCAATATCGTGAACATGAGTGTGACCTGTGAGCATAAACTGAACACCTAAATCAGCCAACTGCTCACGACGGATTTCATAGTCACCCATCATATCACCTTTGCCGATAATCTCGTACATAGGTGACGGAGCGATAAGCGGGTGGTGAGTCATTGCAACTATAAACTGATTATTTTCTTTAGCATCAGCAATCTGTTCCTTAATCCACTCGAAAAGCTCGTCTGAAAAACCACTTTTGCCGTTTAAGTTGGTGTCGTCATTAAGAGCGAAAAGTCTGTAACCGTCCTGAAGCTGGATGATATATGACATACTCTGTCTGTGGACGGCAAGAGCCTCGTCAGGACCAAATTCCTTATACATATCGTAGAGCTCTTCACGTTTTGCGGCAGGAATCGTAACTCGTTCATCCTTCACATATTTGTGATGTGTACCGTCCCATTTGTAGTCGTGAGTTGCAGTGATAACATAAACTCTCTTACCCTTTGATTTAAGGTCACGGAGCATTTCGATAAATTCTGCGTGAGAATCATAGTCACCGTTGCTTGTTGTATCACCTGAAAGAAGAACAATATCTGTTCTCTGGTCCTTTGCTATCTGTGAAAATGCTGCTTCAAGCATCTCGCGTGATTCAGCCAATAAAACGCCACTTTTGTTGTTGGCAATTTCGTAGGCTGCACCTGAAGTGCCAAGCTTTTTTGAATAATAGTGTGTATCGGTAATAACCGTTACGGTAAGGGGAGCTTTCATAAAATACCTCTTATCTTACTTTGTTATCGATTTCTTCTTTAAGCATTTTTGCAAAGTCGTCGAAGTTCATTGAACCTATGTCACCCTGACCACGCTTGCTTACTGAAACTGAACCGTCTTCAACTTCCTTGTCACCAACTATAATCCAATATGGAAGCTTCTGAAGTCTTGCTTCACGGATTTTGTAGCCTGTCTTTTCGCTTCTGTCGTCAACAGTAACACGCATA
>CALCTT010000042.1 GCA_937906895.1 uncultured Clostridia bacterium
AAGACCCCGCCCTACCGTGAACCAATTGGTTAATATTTATAATTGCAACGCAGTTCCGACATTTTGCACTTTGCGTTTTGCATTTTGCACTTAACAGATAAACCCCAATTTATTAAAATGCATTTTTACATTTCAACTATTTCCACATCCGTATAATAGTGCTTTAAAATTTCCTCATAATTTGAACCCTGTTGTGCCATGTAGTTAGCACCATACTGGCTCATTCCCACGCCGTGACCGTAACCGTTTACCGTAAACACAAACTCATCATTTTTATATTCACAATTAAATGTACTGCTTCTCAAATCAAAAAGTTTTCGTATGTCAGTACCTTTAAATTCCTTACCACATATTGTAATTGTTTTCACCATACCCGTGTCGGTATTGGTGATTTTTTCTACCCATTTTTCAGGCTTGTCACCAAATTTCAAATCACTATCTTTAAGCTTTTCTTTAAACTCGTTTTCGCTGAATTTCACTTGTGACTGATAAGCAGGGGACAGCTTGTCACCTATGCTTGAAACGGATATAAGATACGGATATTTTCCACCCCAGACATCAGTTGCATTTTCCGTTGTACCGTTTGAAATTGCGTGAAAAACGGCACAGATGTATTCACCATCATATTGCAAAGTAAGGTCTTGCACCTCATCAATACATTTTTCGATTTTTTCCTTGTAAGTTTCATAGTTATCATTCCATTTTTTCTTTTGCTCGTCAGGTGTGATGTATGCCTGATGCATAGCATAACTGTCTGTAATATCAGCACCCTTAAGGTCTTTTGTATTATGCTCCTTTGTGTATAAAAGCAATGTGTGTGCGGCAATAATCTGTGCTTTCAGTGCTTCCTCGTGGTATGAAGCGTTCATTTCTCCTGCGATAACACCTAAAAGATATTCTTTCAATGACATTTCCGTAATATTATTTCCACTTACCGACATAACCTTTACAGTAGTATCATCTGTCTTGGTTGTAGTTTCTGTTTCAGCGGTAGTTTCCTCAAAAATTTCTTGCGATATAACCTGTGACGATTTTTCAACTGCCACAAGAGGACAGAGAATAAGGCTTAATGATAAGAAAAAGCAGATGAGTGTGTAAGTTTTCATTTTTATTACTCCCTTTTATTGACTTTACTTTTTAATTGTATTAGAATATATTATGTATTTTTATATTATCTTGGATACATATCGAAATTTTCTACAAGGAGGTAAAACAATGGCAGAATATATTTCAAGTATCTCCAATGACGCTCTTTCAATTTTATGTGAGGAGCTTAAAAAAAATAACCACATAAACCCTGATTATTACAATCGATTTAAAGTTAAGCGTGGTCTTCGTAATTATGACGGAACAGGTGTCCTTGCAGGGCTTACACGTGTTTGTTCTGTTGAAGGTTATTATATGGACGACGGTGAAAAAGTACCAAAGCAAGGTAAACTTGTTTATCGTGGTATCAATATGACAGATATCGTTGAGCATTGTGAACAGGAAAACCGTTTTGGTTATGAAGAGGTTGCATGGCTTCTTCTTTTTGGTGCACTTCCAACAAAGGAACAACTTAAATGGTTCACAGAATTGCTTTCAGAATGTCGTAATCTTCCTGAAGATTTTATTGAGGATATGATTATGAAAGCACCGTCACCTAATGTTATGAATAAGGCAGCACGAAGCGTTCTTGCCCTTTATTCTTATGACCCTAATCCTGACGATATTTCACCTGAAAATGTACTTCGTCAGTGCATTCAGCTTATAGCACAGATGCCTGTAATTATGACAAGTGCATATCAGGTTAAGCGTCGTGTTTATGATAAAAAGAGTATGTATTTCCATCAAAATAAACCGGGACTCGGCACTGCAGAGAGTATTCTCCGTTCAATCCGTCCTGACAAGAACTTTACTGATGATGAAGCAAAGCTTCTTGACGTTTGTATGATTCTTCACGCGGAACACGGTGGTGGTAATAACTCAACATTTACAAACCGTTGTATTACTTCAAGCGGTACAGACACTTACGCTGCAATGGCTGCTGCTATCGGCTCACTTAAAGGTCCTCGCCACGGTGGTGCTAACATCAAGGTGTTCAAAATGGTTGAGGATATGAAAGCACATATTCAGGACTATACAAATGAAGGTCAGGTTGCTGATTATATTACAAAAATTATGAATAAACAGGCAAATGACGGTTCAGGACTTGTTTATGGTATGGGTCACGCTGTTTATACGCTTTCTGACCCTCGTGCAGTAATTCTTCGTCGTTATGCGGACAAATTCTCAAAAGAATGTGGCAGAGAGGACGATTTCAGACTTCTCAATCTTATCGAAGAACTTACTCCTGAGCTTTTTGCAAAACATCGTGGTATCAACAAGAAAATGTGTGCTAACGTTGACCTTTATTCAGGTCTTGTTTACGATATGCTCGGTATTCCACAGGATTTGTTTACACCTATTTTTATGGCTGCTCGTATGGCAGGTTGGTCAGCACATAGAATTGAAGAACTTACAACAGGCGGAAAAATTATCCGTCCTGCATATAAAAATGTTACAATTCCTCGTGATTATGTTCCAATGGATGAGCGTATTCTCCGTACAAAAGGCGTTCAGGCAGAATATATTCCGATTGAAGAGAGGTAAGTTTTATGAAAATAGTAGGAAAATTCAAAAAAATCAATCCAATATTGCCTCTTTATATTGTTGTTGGTTTGTTGTGCTTGGCAATTCCTTTCAGAACATATCAGTTGCTTTTTATCACAGAACCAAGTACAGGCTTTTATATCAATATTGACTGGTCGGTTTACGCTATTTACGGTTTGTCAGCATTAGCAATTTTAGTGTCGTATATTCTTGTAAATCTTGCGAAAAATGTTCCGTCATCAAGAGATGAAATCCGTAAAAAGAACGTATTTTTAGCAGTTTCATCAATTCTCTTTGCTATTGGTATTATCATTGACTCCGTTTTGGCACTAACATCAATTCTTGCAGGTACAGCAGGTGTTGAGAATTTGGCTTCAGTTGTAATTGAAGCAGTTTTTGGTGTTTTTGCAGCAATCTACATTATGATTTTTGGTATTTCACATTTTGACGGAAGAACAACATACTTCCAATACAGATTTTTAGCATTAGCACCTCTTGTATGGACAACAGGAAGAATAATCATAAGATTTATGAAAAAAATAGCTTATGTAAACGTTGCTGACTTAATGCTTGAAATATTTATTCTTGCAGCAATGATGATTTTCTTCCTTGCATTTGCAAGAATTTCATCAGGGCTTTCAAACGAAAGGTCAATGCGTTCTCTTTTCGCATCAGGTTATGTATGTATTTTCTTCTGTGCTTTGGCAAATATTCCAAGAATTGTTTTGAGTATTACAGGAAACGGTCAGCATATTCCTTATGAATATCCTCTTTCAATCTGTGATTTGACATTCGCTCTTTTCGTTGCAGCATATATAATCAATGCGATGAACAAAGCAACCGTAAACGACCACGACGAAATTTACACTGAAGAGGAAGTAAAATAATTAAGCTATGATTTTCTTTAATAATGTATTAACTGCATTTACTCAGGTTGTAATTCTTTTCCTTATTGCTATGGTTGGTTTTATCTGTCATAAGGCAGGTATTTATACTGAAAAAGCATCAAGGCTTACAACAGATTTACTTTTCTATATTGTAGCCCCGGCAATTATTATACGTTCTTTTTGCGGAATGGAATATAATCCTGATGCTTTGAAAGGACTTCTTTTAGCGCTTATAGGTGGTATTTTCCTTCACCTTGTGGGAATTGTGATTATACCATTCTTATTTAATAAGAGCGACAAGGCAACTGCTTGTATCTTCAAATATGCCTGTGTTTACGGCAATGTGGGATATATGGCGCTTCCATTGGCTCAGGCTGTTTTAGGTGACGAAGGTGTTTTTTACTGTTCAGTAATTTTAGTGCCATTCAATATCCTGTCATTCACTCACGGTGTCAGCACAATGCAGAAGGGTGACGAAAAGTCCAAGTTGAGCATTAAAAAGCTTATTGTAAATCCCGGTGTAATCGGTGTTGCAATCGGTTTACCCCTTTTCTTGCTTCAGGTTGAATTACCGGAAATAATCTATTCACCTGTTTCGTATATAGCAGACCTTAATACTCCTCTTGCAATGGTTATGTTTGGTACTTACCTGGCATCAGCCGACTGGAAAACACTATTTTCTGATAAGAGAATTTTTCTGTCTGCATTTATCAAGGTGATAGTTGTTCCGCTTGTTACAATTTTCAGCCTTAAACTATTTGGATACGGTGGAACATTGCTTACTGCTTGTGCTCTCAGTGCATCTGCACCAACTGCAAGTAATACTGTTATGTTCGCTGCAAAATATAACCGTGATACAGCACTCGCATCAAAGGTGACAGCATTTATCAGTGTATTGTCAATACTTACAATGCCTGTAATGATAGCACTTGCACAGGAGTTACAATAATTTGTAACGATTTTTCAATGGCTACGATTGTTTTAATTTAGTATAATTTAAAATAGGAGAGTGATTTTCGTGAAGTTGATAGTTGCAATTATCAATAATGATGATGCAAATGCCGTTATGTCAAACCTTACAAAAGCAGGTTATTCTGCAACAAAGCTTACAACATCAGGTGGATTTTTGCGTGCAGGAAACATAACGCTCTTAATCGGTGTTGAAAAAAGCAAGGTTGACGAAGTAATCAATATTATCGGCGAATACAGTAGTCAGCGTAAAAAAATCACACCTGTTAATACTACATATATCGGGGAGTCAATGCTCTCATCAATGCCTGTTGAGGTTACGGTGGGCGGAGCAACAATTTTTGTTCTTGATGTTGAGCAGTTTTATAAGATATGACAAACGAGATACAGACAAAAACAGAAATAATATATAATCAGGTTGTGTCTTCTGTAAAACAAGGCAATTTTCCTCACGGTGTTCTCGTTGAATGTCAGAATAGTAATGAGGGCGAGGATTTCGCAAGGTTTATTGCAAATTCCCTTGTCTGTACAGGGGATAACAAGCCTTGTTCTGTGTGTCCTGATTGTATAAAGGCTCAGGGCAAGGGACATCCTGATATATTTGAAACAGACGGAATTAAAGGCAAAAGCAAAAACTTTACAGTTGATGCTATTCGTGAAATTCGTGATGATGCCTTTGTTATTCCCAACGAAAGCGACAAAAAAATATACATTTTGAAAAATGGTCACAATATGAATGAACAGGCACAGAATGCTATTCTCAAAATATTGGAAGAGCCACCATCTTATGTATATTTTATAATAGTGACAGAATCAAAAAGCACAATGCTTGAAACTGTGCTTTCTCGTGTTCAGGTTTATTCTCTTTTAAGCGATGAAGGTGTAATTACAGAAAAGGAAGCAACTGCTGTAAAAAATATAGTAGGTGCAATTCTCAATATAAACGAATTGGCACTTATGGAGCAGACAGCGGTGTTTCAAAAAAATAATCAGTTTGCAAAATCTGTTCTTATTTTACTTACTGAAGTTTTCCGTGATGCACTCGTTAAGAAAAACGGATTTATAAGGGATTTTCGTTTTCCTGAAGAAACAAATAGTTTATGCAAAAACCTTACTGCGAAATCATTATTAAATTTGATTTCTGCTTGTGATGAGCTTATAAATTCAATAGACCGAAATTGTAATAATAACTTGCTTCTTGTTCGTATATGTTATGAATTTAAACGAGCAATAGGCAGATAAAATATAGGAGTATTTTAGATGATAGAAACAGTTGGAATAAGATTTAAAGAAGGCGGAAAAATCTATGATTTTGATGCTGACGGAATGAAATTTAATAAAGATGATTATGCTATGGTTGAAACTGTCCGTGGCATTGAATGCGGTAAGGTTGCAAAGGCTAATCACGGTGTAAGCGAAGATAATATTACACAGCCTTTAAAAAAGGTGATTCGTGTTGCAACTGAAAACGATATAAAAACATTAAAGGAAAATAAGGAAAAAGAGCAGGAGGCTTTTAAGGTCTGCGAAAAGAAAATCGAGGCACACGGACTTGAGATGAGCCTTGTTGATGCGGAATATACTTTTGACAGAAGTAAACTTCTCTTTTACTTTACTGCCGATGGCAGAGTGGATTTCCGTGAGCTTGTAAAGGATTTGGCATCAACATTTAAAACGAGAATTGAACTTCGTCAGATTGGTGTCCGTGACGAATCAAGAATGGTTGGTGGCTTTGGTATTTGCGGCAGACCATTCTGCTGCAATACATTCTTAACTGATTTTCAGCCTGTTTCAATTAAAATGGCAAAGGAGCAGGGACTTTCCCTTAATCCTACAAAAATCAGCGGTACTTGTGGCCGTCTTATGTGTTGCCTTAAGTATGAGCAGGACACTTATGAGCATCTTCTTCGTGTAACTCCAAAAGTCGGTGCAATTGTTGATACTCCTGACGGTAAAGGTAAAGTTATTGAGAATAACCTTATTACAGGAATGTTGAAAGTCACTCTTGACCGTCGCCCTGATGCTGCACCGTTACTCATTCATCGCCATTCCGTTAAACTCCTTAAGGATGCACATATTCGTATAGAAAAAGAGGAATTAGAGGCATTAAAAGGAATTGAGTAAAAAACACTTGATTTTTCGATTTTATATGTTACAATGATAATATACTAAACAAGGGAGGGTACATAATTATGGCATACAAAATTACTGAAGACTGCATTTCATGTGGTGCTTGTGCAGCTGATTGTCCTGTTGAGGCTATTTCAGAAGGCGACGGCATCTATGTAATCGACGCTGATACTTGCATCGATTGTGGTGCTTGTGCTGATAGCTGCCCTGTTTCAGCTCCTGTTGCAGACTAATTTAAATTAAAAAAAGTAAAAAAGAAATCGCCGAGGAAAAATCCTTGGCGATTTTTTCTATGCCTCCTAATCAATAGGGAGCCTAATTTGGCCTTCCCCCTGGAGGGGAAGGTGGCAAGAGCAAAGCGAGTGACGGAAGGGGGGACACACTCGACAAACTCCAATTTGTTTATCTAAATATCGTCAAATCAAAATTATTTGCCACAACTTGACCACCCTCATAATTCGGATGCAATTTATCCTTGCCTAAAAGCTCAATTCTTGAGCAATTCGGTTTGTCCTTATCAATACAATAACTTGCCTGGTCATAGACCATATCAAAACATTCTTTGTTTTCCATAAGAAGTTTATTATATTCTAAAACCATTGCTTCCTTTTCAGGTCGTGAATCTACACAATGGCCGAAATGAAGCACATTCATAACAATAAACTTTTTACCACAAGCGTGTGCCTTATCCGATAAATCCTTAACTGTATTAAAAACCTTTTCAACAGTTGGTTTTTCGCTTTTTGGTGCAGCGATTGTGCCGTATTGAAGAAAATCGTTTGTACCGAGTACAAAGATAATATATTCAGCATCGTCAAACCTTAAAGCATCTTTTTCATATCTGTTAATTCCGCTTATGCCGAAAAGACCGGGGCAGGGGAATCGTTTGCTGAAATCTTTCAATATTCTGTTGCCCATAATTGAACGGTTAATAACTGAGTATCTGCCTTTGTATTGTTCACGGATTCGTTTTTCAAAAGCATTTGTCCAGAAGCCTTGCTGTGTAATTGAATCGCCAAACATAACAATTGATGTAGCATTTTCTTCGTTTAAAAGCTCAACTGTGTTGATAAGTGGAATGGGCTTATGAAAGCACATACGAAGAAGTGACGAAGCGACCTTTCTCACACTATCCCTGACTCTTGGCTGATTTTCAGCGTGAGAAATCTTTGTGTAATCACCTTTAACTGTAATGAGATTCACATTTTCAATAAGATTACCGCTGCAAAGGTCACCACTTACAACATAAATGCTGACACAAAAATATTCATCTACTTTAATGTTAAAATCGATAGGGTCAGTTGTGAGCGTTTCATTTTTTCCTAAAACAAAAGATTCCTTTGCATTGACCGTAACAGTTGTAAATTCACCACCGATAAAAGTACCGTTTGAATCACATTTTGCAACTGTAATCCCACCGATTTCAACAGAGGTTTTACCGGGGTTATTACATAGTTCAAGTCGTAATTGCTTACCGCTTATTGCAGAAGAAATTACCGTTCTGTAAGTCTTTTTGCATGAGGGATAATAAAAATGTGAAAGTGCAGAATGTGCTTGTCCCCATACCTGTACCCATTTTTCAGCCATATCGACACCTCTTATCCTAATTCGTGTTTGTTTGTGATTTTAACTTCGGTTTTTTTCATTCCGAGTGTTTCAAGTACAATGATTTCGTTTTCTTCCTTTAAAAGGCAGCCGGGGAGATAAAGCGATTTTTGAGGACCAACTTTCCAGTATCTTCCAAGGTTGAAGCCATTAATCCATACATAGCCCTTGTCAAAGTTCTCAAGATGCACGAAACAGTCAGCCTGTGAGTTTGCTTTGAATGTGCCTTTATAGAACATAGCACCATTATCTTTGTTAAAGCTTTCAGCAGGTTTATATGTAAGTTTTTCAAGGTTATCAAGAGGCAAAGTCCATACGTCATAACCCATCTGACGCTGATTTGCAATAATAATGTCAGAAAAGCCCTTTCTGTCCATCATTTTTTCACCGTAATTTACTCGACCCATGGTGTCAACAAGAAGACCAATTTTCTTTTCACCGTCAACAGAGCCGATAAATACAGTTGAAGTATCACTACTGTCCTTTGTAACACTCTTGAAAAGTGAACCTAATGAGATTTTACCTCGTTTTGTATATGTGGTACGGTCAATGAATTTCTTGTATTTATCATCAACATAAACAAAGCCGAAATCGTGAACATTTCTAATCATCAACGGAATCGGGTCGTAATGACCGCGAATTACCGTTTCGTAGTAAATCATACCGAAATTCTGACCGAAGTATTCCATACTTTCAGGAACAGGAACACGATGCTTTTCACCGATATTATCAAGATTTTCAAAAAGTGAAGCCGATTGTGTGAGCTTTACAGTACCGATATTCTGCAATTTAGGTCTTGGTGGCAATTCTTTCATTTCAAGTCCTTGATGTTTGTGCAAAAGCTCTCTTACCGCGTGGTAAGCAGGCGTATAGTCACCATATTCGTTAAGCAAAGCACAGTAATCATAACTTGTGATTGTTGGTTCGTAAGGGCAGGCAGGGTTAAAATTTGCACCTGCAGTAAATCCAAAGTTTGTGCCGCCGTGGAACATGTAGAAATTGAAACTTGCACCACAGTCAAGAAATTCCTTAACCTCTTTAACAACAGATTCGGGTTTTCTTGTATGGTGCTTATCTCTCCAATGGTCAAACCAACCACACCAGAACTCGCCACACATATTCGGACCGTCATTTTCAAAATCCTTAAGGCAGTTAAAAGCAGTTTTTGCCTTTGAGCCAAAGTTAAGAACTTTGTAGATGTGAGGTAATGAACCACCTGAAATCATATTTTTCCAGTTTCCGTCAGATGTAAAAAGAGGACAGTCAATGCCACATTTTCTTGTTAAATCTTCAACGAATTTGAGATAATCTTTATCGTTACCATAAGAACCGTACTCGTTTTCAACCTGCATGGCAATAATATTACCACCATTTGTCTGTAAAAGAGGCTTAAGTCTGCCTAAAAGCTCCTTGTAGTAACGTTCAATACAAGTAAGGAAATCAGGATACATACAACGAATCTGCATATTCTTGTCTTTAAGCAACCAAGCAGGAAGACCACCGAAATCCCATTCAGCACAGATATACGGACCGGGTCTTACAATGCAGTACAGACCGACTTTCTGAGCAGTTTTAACAAATCTTTCAATATCAAGAATACCGTCAAAATGGAATTCTCCGGACTTTGGCTCGTGAAGATTCCAACAAGTGTATGTTTCGACTGTATTAAAACCTGCAAGTTTTAACTTTGTAAGTCTGTCCTCCCAATATTCAGGTACAGTACGAAAATAGTGTATAGCACCCGAATAGATTTTGAAAGGTTTACCGTCCATATAAAACTCTTTATTTTTAATTTCAAACATATTTCAAATCTCCAATGTGTTTGCATATTCCTGAATCATATCAAGAAGTAACTGTTCATTTTCGTCGAAAACCTTATCACATTCTGCAATTTTTTCTTCGGTTTCTTCGTTTTCTTCATTAATAAGAATCACATAATGTGAATACGCTGTCTTTAAGTTTTCATAAAGGATTTCAGGAAGCAATGTTCCGATTTTTTCAACAGCCTTCTGGACTTCACCGCAGAAAGCGATATTTATAAAAAAGCGTGTGTGACCGCCTTTTTTGATTTCTTTGTAATATGTCATCAATATGTTATATGGTTCGGGCACTTCTTCAAGTCGCCACAAGTTCCATAAATATTCCATTTTTTCCTGTTCTTCCGTCATCGGTTCTTTCTTTTTAAATATATCAAAAATTCCCATGGTACTGCTCCTTTAATCCTTAATATCATACTTCTTTGACATTTTACTAATTGCTTCTTCTCTTGAAATTTTACCTGTATTACAGTCAATCATTAACTGAACATCCTTGTCCTTCAAATCATAGAAAAGCCATGTGATAAATGCCAAGAGGCCACCGATTGCAGGAATAAGTGTATAGATTAGCCAAAGCATATTAAGTGCGTGAGGTGTCTGTGTAACACCACTCTGCTCCAATTCCTGGAATGAGCCAACTTCAACTACCTTCCAGCCTACTGCATCAAGACCGAGAATGAAAAGTCCCAATGCACCTGAAATTGAGCTTGTAAGCTTTGCCATAAATGTCTGAACAGCAAATGTGATACCCTTTGCATCAGTACCTGTTTTGAATCGTCCGTATTCAGCACAGTCAGGTGTGAACATACACATTTCAAGGCTGACAATTGCCAAAGGCACTGAACGGAGTGTAAAGAGAATTATGTAAGCAACAGCATTACCATAGCCCACAAGCCAGATAACAACACTGAGTATTACATAAATAAACAAGCAAACCTGATTTACCATCATCTTGTCATATTTGCGGATAATCTTTGGTAATAACAATGAAACAACAAGCTGTGGAATTGTGCCGATTGCACCTACAAGCAATGAGAATAACGCACTGTCAAAGAGATAATATGAAACGTAAAGAGTGAAAGCGTTACCGATGTTGAGCGCTGAATAGAAGAAAACACCTAAATTATATACAAGCAGATATTTATTTCTGATAAGATATGAAAACATTCTTCTAATTGTAAATGTTTCTTCGCTTTCAGCATGGTAGCGTTCCTTAAGCTTGAATGAAGCAGGTGTCATTAAGGCAAATGCAATTACACAGATGATAATTGAGATTGCGCCGTAATTCATACCAACTTCTTCGCTGATAAGAACAGTTGTGAGTGCAGATGTAATACCAACACCTGCATATGTAGTAATACTCTTATATGACTGAATTGTGTTTCTCTCGTCAATACTCTGACTCATAGATGTAAGAATACCAAAAATAGGCACATCGCAAAGTGTATATGCAGTATCCCAAAGAATATATGCAACTGCAAACCAACCAAGCTTGACTGCCTGCGATGAATCAGAAGGAATAACAAAGGTGAGTATTGTTGTTATAGGAATAAGTATTGTTGAAATTTTTATCCATGGAAGATATTTTTTACCACTCTTGAATTTAACTAAATCAAAGATTGCACCGAATAATGTGTCATTTACAGCATCCCATACCTTTACAACAAGCATAACTGTTGCTGATTTAATAGGGTCAATGCCTAAAAATAAAAGGTAAGTTGTAAGGCACACGTTGAAAAGTGTGTAAATCATATTCTGCCCTGCGAAATATGAGTAATAGCTCATTCTTTCTGAAGGCTCAGTTGACCAACCATCTTTGGTCGCAAAAACATTTTTAACTTTTGAAGCGATTTTCATTTTTCTTTCTCCTAATGTCTGATTTATATCGCGTGTCGTTTTAACAAAACGACACATTCTATATGGTCAGTATGTGGAAACATATCAACAGGCTGAATTTTCTTAACCTTATATCCGTTTTTACTTAAATACATTAAATCTCTTGCTAATGTTTCAGGATTACAGCTTACATAAACAACCTTTTTCGGATTGAGTTTCACAAGAGAAGACAAAAACGGAATGTCACTTCCTGCTCGTGCCGGGTCCATAATAACTGCATCAATCTGTTCGTTATTGTTTGCTAAATCAACCATAAATTTTCCCGCATCAGCTGCGAAGAACTTAATGTTTTCAATGTTGTTTAACTTTGCATTTTCTTTAGCATCCTTTACAGCGTCTTTGTTGATTTCAACGCCGAGAACACTTTTCACATTTTTACTTGCAATAAGACCGATTGTACCGGTTCCGCAGTAAGCGTCGATAATTCTCTCATCACCGTTAAAATCAGCATATTCAAGTGCCTTATTGTAAAGAATTTCCGTTTGAACAGGATTAATCTGATAAAATGCCTTTGGTGAAATACGGAATTTAAGTCCGCAGAGCTCTTCTGTGATTTTACCGTCACCATACAGCACTTCACTTTTGTCACCAAGCACCATACTAGTGAATCTGTTATTCACATTCTGCACAATTGTTGTGATTTCAGGGTGTCTGCCAACAAGTGCATTAATAAATGAACGCTTTGACGGGAATTGTGGTATTGCTGTTACGAGCACTACCATAACCTCTCCGCTTTTAAAAGCAGTTTTAACAAGAACGTGCCTTAAAAATCCTTGTCTTGTGTTTTCGTCATAAGGCTTCATTTTAAAACTCTTTAAAAGTTTTTTTACAGTATTTGCAATTTCATCTGCTTTAGGGTCTGTAAGCATACACTTTTCAATATCAACAATTTTATGTGTTGATGACTGATAAACACCTGCAACAGTCTGACCGTTTCTTCCACGACCAAAAGCATATTGAGCCTTGTTGCGGTAATTATATGGATTTTCCATACCGATAATTTCTTCAATGTGACAGAATTTTCCGAGCAGTCGGATAGCTTTTACTTGCTTGTGTCGTAATTGCTCTTCATAAGAAAGATTTAATAATTGACATCCTCCGCACTTCTTAGCATGAGGACAAATTTGTTTTGATTTGTTCATAATCAACCTATTCTTCTACCATTTTTAATTTCGATTTTTCCAAAGAAAGGAACTTTGATATACCCTGTAAATGTGTCACCATTAATTTCAACAGACACATCAACGGTCATTTTACCCATAAGGTCGATTTCAGCCTTACCTGAAAGACAGTTTCCGTTTTCTTTAATATTATAAACTCTGAAATTAGGAAGTTTTTTAAGAGAAGGTACCGTAACAGAAAAATCATATTCTCCGTTGTTGTCGGTAATATCAACGATTGCGTTACCGCTAATCATAGATGTTTCAATTTCCCCGGTCCATTTTCCTAATCCTATCATTTTAAAACTCTCCTCAAATTTTTATACACAATAATTCTACCATTTTATACAGTTAATGTAAAGAAAAAATATACCATATATATGGCTTTTTGAATACATTCCATTGACAATGATTTAAAAGAGGAGTAAAATAAATAATTAATTATAATGGAATAATTTTTTTGTGGGGTGATTCTTTGAAGAAGTTTTTTACTTATTCAAGGATACAACAGATGGTATTGATGCTCATTGACTTAATTGTTGTCAACGGAGCATATTATGCATCAGTTTTGTTGCATTTTTATTTTGATTTACCACCTGAAAAATATGAAATGCTCGTTGCAAGAATTCCATATGTAACCGTAATTTATATCGGTCTTTTTATGATTGCGAGACTGTATAAAAACCTGTGGCGATATATGGGCTTTCTTGAGGTTGTAAAAACAGTTGTCTGTGCGGGCATCGGAACATTATGTACTTTCATAATGGACTATATTTTTATGAAAGCAGGTTTTGTTTTTGGAATAAACTGCCTTCCTCTTGCTGCTTATGTTGATGCATTCTTGCTTGTAACATTCTTATGTGTCAGTGCAAGAACCTGTTATAAAGCGTACAGAGCAGTACGAAGTAATTCAAAAAGACGAGCAGGTGCTGTCAATAAAAATATTATGATTATCGGCGCAGGTAATATGGCAAACGCAGTTCTTTATGAAATGAATTTGTCAGGCTATAAGTTCGGTTCTCCTGTCTGTATTGTTGACGATGACCCGTTAAAGCAGAAAATGCGAATCCGTGATATTCCTGTGGCAGGTAAGACAGAAGACATTCCACGACTTGTTACACAGTTTGATGTTAATGAAATTATTTTCTGTATTAACCTGATTTCACCTGAAAGAAAGCGTGAAATTCTTAATATTGCAATGTCAACGGGTTGTAGCCTGAAGTTAGCACCTAATGTTGACGAATACGGTGGAGTGAATAAATCATTTACTGACAAAATCCGTAAGGTTGATGTTCTCGACCTTCTTTCTCGTCCCGAGGTTAAGCTTGACCCTGATGTCTGTAAATATGTTACAGGTGAAACTGTTCTTGTAACAGGTGGCGGTGGCTCAATCGGTAGTGAGCTTTGCCGTCAGATTGCAAGATATAATCCTGAAAGAATCGTTATTTTTGATATATATGAAAATAATGCATTTACGCTAAAAAACTCTCTTGACAGGCAGTATTGCGGTGCACCAAAGATTGACATCCGTATTGGTTCTGTTCGTGATATAAGACGACTTCGTGAAGTCTTTGACGAGTTTAATCCGTCATCAGTGTTCCACGCTGCTGCACATAAGCACGTCCCTCTTATGGAAGACAGTCCTTATGAGGCAATCAAGAATAACATTTTAGGTACATACAATACGGCGACCTGTGCAAACGAATATGGCGTCAAGAATTTTGTTCTTCTTTCAACAGATAAGGCTGTTAATCCTACAAATGTAATGGGTGCTTCAAAACGAGTATGTGAGCTTATTGTTCAGCATTTCAGTAAGATTACAAAGGGTACAAAGTTTGCTGCTGTCCGTTTCGGTAATGTTCTTGGCTCAAATGGTAGTGTTATTCCGATTTTCAAAGAACAGCTTGAAAACGGTGGTCCTCTTACAGTTACTCATCCTGATATTACAAGATATTTTATGACAATTCCTGAAGCAAGTCAGCTTGTTGTACAAGCAGGTGGTCTTGCAAAGGGTGGCGAGATTTTTGTTCTTGATATGGGTGAGCCTGTAAAAATTGTTTCTCTTGCAGAAAATCTTATAAGACTTTCAGGTTTTGAACCATATAAAGATATTGATATTCAGTTTACAGGTCTTCGACCGGGTGAAAAGCTTTATGAAGAACTTTCATTAGCAGAGGAACTTGACGAAAGACAGAAAACGGGTAATGACAAGATTTTCGTCACAAAACCATTGGAGATTGATGACGAACAGCTTGAAAAAGATATTAAAGAAATCAGCGATATGAAGCCCCAAGAGGTTCGTGATTATCTTAAGCGTCTTGTTCCGAATTACAAACCAAAATAAATTAATAAATAATTAAATTTTACATAATTGGAGATGTTCTCAAATGGAAATCAGAATTGAAAAAACAACAACACCAAAGGCAAAGCCTGATTGGAAAAATTTAGGGTTTGGCCATATTTTCACAGACCACATGTTTGTTATGGATTATGATGAGGGTATGGGTTGGCATGATGCAAGAATTGTACCGTATCAGCCTCTTTCACTTGACCCGTCAGCACTTGTTTTTCACTATGCTCAGGAATGCTTTGAAGGACTTAAGGCTTATCGTTGTGCAGACGGTAGTGTTCAGCTTTTCCGTCCTGACAAGAATGCTGAAAGAATGCAGTCAACTCACGACAGACTCTGTATTCCGCAGATTCCTGTTGCTGACTTTGTAGATGCAGTTAAGGCACTTGTAGCAGTTGATAAGGATTGGGTTCCGGCAGAACCTGATACAAGCCTTTATATCAGACCATTCACAATTGCTACTGAACCTGTTCTTGGTGTTAAGGCAGCAGCACAGTATCAGTTTATCATTATCTGTTCACCATCAGGTGCTTATTATGCAGAAGGTCTTAATCCTGTTAAGATTTATGTTGAAGAAGAATTTGTTCGTGCTGCACCGGGTGGTACAGGTGCTATCAAGTGTGGCGGTAACTACGCCGCATCTTTGGCGGCAGGTGAAAAGGCACACAAACTTGGTTATTCACAGGTTCTTTGGCTTGATGGTGTTGAAAGAAAGTATGTTGAAGAAGTTGGTGCTATGAACATTATGTTCAAGCTTGACGGTGAAATCTACACAGCTGCAACATCAGGTACAGTTCTTCCCGGTATCACAAGAATGAGTTGTATCGAAGTTCTAAAAAACTGGGGATATAAAGTGAACGAAGGCAAACTTGCTATTGATACAATTATGGAAGCAGGTAAAAACGGTGCTCTTGAAGAAGTGTTCGGTACAGGTACTGCAGCAGTAATTTCTCCTGTTGGCTCACTTCGTTACAAGGATGATGTTGTTGAAATCAACAACTTTGCAATCGGTGAACTTACACAGAAACTTTACGATACACTTACAGGTATTCAGTATGGCAAGCTTGAAGATACATTCGGCTGGACAATTAAGGTTGACTAATTGAATAATAAAATAAATCAAGGACAGACTTTTTACGGTCTGTCCTTTTGTCTTGCAAAAAATGTAGCAAATTATAATTTATCGGGATATTGCCTTCCCCTCGAGGGGAAGGTGTCACCGCAGGTGACGGATGAGGTGGAAAAG
>CALCTT010000043.1 GCA_937906895.1 uncultured Clostridia bacterium
CAGTATCTTCACGAACTGTCATCTTCTGCATTGTTGCTTCTTTAATAGCCATAAGCTCTGCAAGAGTTTTCATTTATAGAGCACCTCCGTGTTTTCTTTTATAAATTCAATAAGCCACTGTGAAACTTCATAAGTATCAAGTGGGACATCGCCAAGAATTTCTTTAATCTCACGGGTATCGGCAACAAATACCTTACCGTCAACTGAATGTTTATACAAAAAGTCACGGTCAGTATTCATTGTGATGAGCATCTGAACGGTTGATGCCACATCACCAAGAGGTGTAAAGTCAACGCTGTCCGTTTTGAAATATGCACGGACCTCTGTTCCGACACCGAGTTCTGACTTGATTTCAAGTTTTCCACCCGTTTGTTCTGCTGCCATTTTAAAAAGCGGGATTCCCATACCAACCTTACGGGTTGTTCTTGTTGTAAAGAATGGGTCAATAACACTTCTTACCTGTTCCTCACTCATACCCTTGCCATTATCGTAAATTCCGATAAGCAATGTGTGGTCAACTGTGTTTTCATTGACCTCGATTGTTATAAGTGAAGCACCTGCAGTTATTGAATTCTGAGCAACGTCTAAAATATTAAGAGATAGTTCTCTCATTATGCCATATACTTTTCAAGGATACCGGGGATATCGTCACCAACAAGCTTACCGTAAACTTCATCATTTACTGTAAGAACAGGAGCAAGACCACAAGCACCGATACAACGACAAGCTTCAAGTGAGAATTTACCGTCAGCTGTACATTCATCAGGGCCGATACCAAGCTGTTCTGTGATTTTGTCCACAAGGTCCTGAGCACCCTTAACATAACAAGCTGTACCAAGACAAACTGAAATGTTGTACTTACCCTTTGGAGAAAGTGAGAACTGTGCGTAGAAGGTTGATACTCCGTAAACCTTTTCAAGCGGAACATCCATGCCTTCTGCAATCATAACCTGAACTTCATAAGGAAGGTAACCGTAGATACCCTGTGCTTCCTGCATTACATGCATAAGCATACTCTTGTCATCCTTATTTGCTTCAATGACAGCTTTAAGCTGTTCCTCTTGCTCCGGTGTTCCTGAAAACGGAATGGAACTTAATTTTTTGAGCATTTTGGAATTTCCTCCTTTTTTGATTATGGTGAATTAATAATCCACCCTCATTAATGTTATTAATACCGCCTTTTTAACATAACAGTACATGTTAAAATTATAACAAACTTATTTCAAAAAGTCTATCACTTTTTTGAATTTTTTATACTATTATAAATAATATTGGCGTTTAGCACATAAAAATTGCGTTTCTTTTGTATTTATTAACTATTTCGCACCACTTTTTCAAGCAATTTTATAGCATCTGAAAGGCTGTTCTGACTTACTGTTGCAACAGAAAAGGCAATTTCAGGAAAAATGTCGTCAGAGTTAGCAGAGATTAACAAAATTCCGTTCTTTTCTGCCTCTTTACAAAGCTCCTTTGCAGAACATGTTTTATTAAATCTGCAACGGACATACAGCGGCGAATTTGTCTTTAAAATTTTTACATCCTCGTGAAAATTTTCAACAAGTAAATCTGTAAGAATTTTCGATTTCTGCGAATAAAGTTTCCTTGATTTTCTGATTTGAGAATTGAGATGTCCGTCACGGATATAACTGCACAATGCTATCTGGTCAGCCTTTGAAACAGTCTGATTATACAAATCCTTTTTCTTCTTATAATAACTTGTAAGACTTTGCGGAAGAATCATAAAACTTATTCTGATTGACGGTAACAAAAGCTTGGAAAAAGTGCCTAAATAAACGGTATTTTCACCTCGGTCAAGCCCTTGAAGTGACGGTGTAGGTCTGTTGAAATAACGAAACTCACTTCCGTAATCATCCTCGATTATCAGCTTGTTATTTTTCCTTGCATATTCCGTTAAATCAAATCTTTCCTGAACACTCATAACATCGCCCCAACGAGTTGAATACGAAGGTGATGTGTAAATGATATTTGAAGCTTCTCTATTGTCGTTGACCTTGAAGCCATAGTCATTGAAAATTGCAGTTCCCTGACGATATGATAAGTCGTCAAAGCAGACAGTTTTCTTGTTTTTTATAAGAGGACAAAGGATGTTAAGCAAGGCTTGCACACCTGCACCTATGACAATATTTTCTTCTGTACAAACACAATTTCGGGTTTCTCGTGCATACTTTGCAATTTCGCATCGCAAATCATATTCGCCCTGCGGGTCACCGTAAAAAAGCAGACGCTCATTTTGTCGCAAAGCACTTTTAAGATACCTTCTCCAGATGTCCATATTAAAGCTTTCAGCATCAACACCGGATGAGGCAAAATCATAAAGAATTTCTGTTTTTTGATGTGCATGTTCGTTTTTAGTTTCTTGCTTTTTTGTAAGATTTCCTCGATTTGATACGTAATAACCGCTTTGATTTTTCGGCAAGACATAACCGTCATCACAAAGGCACATATATGCTGACTCAACAGTTGTTTTGCTCACATTCCTCTCTTCTGCACATCTGCGGATTGATGGAAGTCGAGTACCTTCAGGCACTTTTCCCGTTTCAATCAAATCCTTATAATAATCATAAATCTGCATATACAGTTTGCGATTTTCTTTCATAAATTGTCCCCTTAAAAATTGTTAATTTTGTGTATTTTAATAAAGACACTTTTGTATTATTATATATCCGTTAAAATGAAAATGCAAGAGGTGACACCATTGAAAAATATAGCAGTAATCAATGATATTTCCGGTTTTGGAAAATGTTCTCTCACCGTGTCACTCCCTATAATCTCTGTACTCGGTCTTGAGTGCAATCCTATACCGACTGCAATCCTTTCAAATCAGACCGGATTTGACTCATATTTTTGTTCTGATTTCACCGAAAATATGACACCCTACATTGATGTTTGGAAAAAACAGAATGTTCATTTTGATGCTATTCTTACAGGCTATCTTGCAAGCGAAAAACAGGTTGATATAATAATTGATTTTATAGATACTTTCGGTGATAATTCTCTCGTTTTTGTTGACCCTGTTATGGCTGATGACGGTGTTCTTTATGACACTTATGACGAACAGCTTTGTAACAAAGTGAAAATGCTTACAAAAAAAGCGAATATTATCACGCCTAACCTTACTGAACTTTGTATTCTTTGTGGTGCTGATTTTAATGAAATCAGCAAAGAAAATGATGTTGAAAAAATCAGCAGCCTTGCATTTTCTTTACTTAATGAAACCACAAAAACAGTTGTGGTTACAGGTATAAAAAATAATGATGAAATTATAAATCTTATTGTTGATAAAAGCGGTGCAAAACCAGTAAAATCAAAACTTTTAAACGGTAGTTATTCCGGTACGGGCGATATTTTTTCAAGTATTGTCTGTGGTGCAGTGACAAACGGAATGAATGTTTTCGATGCTGTCACTCTTGCTACAAATTTCATTTCTGAATCAATAAAAAGCACTCCGACAAACCTCGATTATGAGCCTGACGGAGTCAATTTTCAGAAGCATTTGGAGATGCTTATAAATGTGGAATAAATCACTATTAAATATTACATATACTGCAATTTTTACTGCAATTATAATGCTTGCAACTTCAATAATTAAGTTTTCAACAGGACTCGGCGAAGGATATATCCATCTTGGTGACAGTATGATTTATCTTACAGCTTGTTTGTTGCCGTTCCCCTATTGCATAATTGCAGGTGCATTAGGCGGAGGCTTGGCTGACATTCTTTCGGGATTTGCAATATGGTCAATTCCCACAATGCTTATAAAAGCACTTAATGTTTTGCCATTTGCGATTATTTGTAAAAAATATAAATCAACAAAAATTTTAAGTAAACAAACAATTCTGATGTCAGTAATTTCAGGTACAATAACTATTGTAGGGTATTTTGTTGCCGAATGTATTCTGTATTCAGTTGCTTCAGCAACACTTTCTTTAATCGGAAACACCATTCAGGCTGTTGCAAGCGGAATTATATTCATAATAATGGCGACAGCACTTGATAAAACCAACTTTAAATCAAAAATCTCTAAAGGAGTTTAAAAAATGGCTGATATTGTTTATACTTACGGAAATCAGGTTTATCTCAATATCACAAATGCTTGTCCTTGCAGATGCACTTTCTGTATTCGTAACAACGGTGATTCTGTTGGCGAGGCAACAACTCTGTGGTTTGAGCATAATCCGTCAATTGACGAGATAAAAGCAGAAATAGATGCTTTTGATTTTTCAAAATACAATAATTCTATTACAATCTGCGGTTATGGTGAACCAACTTGTGCATTAAATAATTTGATTGATGCTTGTAAATACTTGAGAAAAAAAGGTGTTAAAATCCGTCTTAATACAAATGGACTTTCTGACCTTATTAATAAGCGTGAAACAGCAAAGGAAATCTGCGACGTTATCGATTCGGTTTCAATCAGTCTTAATGCACCGACAGCTGAAAAATATAATGAAATCACAAAACCGTCATTCGGTGAAAAATCATTTGATGCAATGTTAAAGTTTGCAAAGGAATGTAAGGAATATGGTATTCCTGTAAAGCTCACTGTGGTTGATGTAATAAGCAAAGAAGACATCGAAAATTGCAAAAAAATTTGTGAAAGTATTGATATACCTTTGAGAGTGAGGGAATATACAGCTGAATAAGTGCAAAATGCAAAATTTATAGCACGCAATGGTAGGGCGGGGTCTTGACCCCGCCATCGTTATGCTGTTTGCTTTTCGGCGGGAGCAAGCTCCCGCCCTACCGAAGATACATTAAGAATTATATAGAAAAAGCACCTGAGCCGAAAATGGTTCAGGTGCTTTTTCGTGTGTGAAAGGAGTTTGTTAATAAATGAAATTATCAAAGTATTATGCTACTGTTGAATTTGTGTTTTTAGCATGTCCATTTGATGCATATAAATGGAGGTGCTCGCCTCTTTCAACAGCCTTTTTGTGATTTCTGATACGGATTGCTCGACGGATATTGCCGATTACAATTCTCTTAACTGCCTGTTCAAAGGCAATAACCTTATCCTCGTGCATAAAACCGTAAACGAGTAAAATTGCTACTGCTAATTCTATTAATGTTGTGATTGCAAATGTTGTTGACATAAAATCTACCTCCGATTATTTCGAGTCTTGTGTTCGATACCGAACAAATTGGAACAAATGTTCTTTACAAGTCATATTATAGACAATTTTTTGCAAAAGTCAATACAAATGTTCGAGAAATTTTATATTTTCAGTCCGTTTTAGCGTACAGTATTTTATTTTTTTACCAGTTTTTCTCTATATTTACTGTTTGTAATTGAATAATAACACAATATATTGTGGTTGTCAATATATTTTTATACAATATATTTGATTTTGCGAAAAATATTATAAATTTTTAAGAAATAAAATAAATTTTCGACAATTTGTTCGGTAAATTGGAGTTTATTGAACACATTTCGTAGGGGCTGGCGTCCCCGACAGCCCGAATCAAATCGACAGATAAACTAATATAGGGTCGTCGAGGACGCCGACCCCTACGGATTATTTTCCCAACAAATTTTAATTTAAAAAATATTAAATTACCTATTTATTATTTTATAAAAATAGTGTAAAATATAAAAGATAATGGGTTGTTATATATAATTGTATTCTATACGAGGTAAAAATATGTTTGTTGATATAGCTAAAATTAAAATTAAAGCAGGTGACGGTGGTAATGGTGCTGTCACATTTCACAGAGAAAAATATATAAACGCAGGCGGTCCTGACGGTGGCGACGGTGGCAAAGGCGGTAACATTGTTTTTCAGGTTGATGACAATCTTGCAACTCTTGCTGATTTCCGTTACAAGAGAAAATATAAGGCTGAAAACGGTGCTAACGGAATGGGTAGCCGTTGCAGTGGTAAAAAAGGTAAGGATTTGATTATCAAAGTTCCTCGCGGTACTGTTATCCGTGAAGTTGAAAGCGGAGTTGTTATGGCTGATATGTCAACTGACGAACAGTTTATCGGTGCTAAAGGTGGCAGAGGCGGTTGGGGCAACTCACACTTTGCTACATCTACACGACAGACTCCAAAATTCGCAAAAAACGGTGCTCCAGGTGAAGAATGGGAAGTCAGCCTTGAGTTAAAGCTTATTGCTGATGTTGGACTTTTAGGTTTTCCTAATGTTGGTAAATCTTCACTTATTTCAGTTGTGAGTCAGGCAAAGCCTATTGTTGGTGACTATCATTTCACAACAATTATTCCTGTTCTTGGTGTTGTTTCAATGGGACCTGAAAAGAGCTTTGTTATGGCAGATATTCCTGGACTTATCGAAGGTGCTGCTGAGGGCGTCGGTCTTGGTCACGAGTTTTTAAGACACGTTGAGCGTTGCAGAATGCTTGTTCACATTGTTGACGTTGCAGGTAGTGAGGGCAGAAATCCTATCGAAGACTTTGAAGCAATTAATGCAGAACTTGAAAAATTCAATCCCGAACTTGCAAAATGTCCGCAGATTGTAGCAGGTAACAAAATCGACCTTGCTACTGACGAACAGTTGGCTGAATTTAAAGAATATATTGAAAGTAAGGGCTATGAATACTTTGAAATCGTCGCACCAATTAAGCATAATACACAAGAGCTTATAAATGCAGTTGCAAGAAAACTTGACACATTACCTCCTGTTAAGCGATATGAAAGTGAAGAGATTCCGATGGAGGTTATCGCTAAAAAGAGTAATGACGGATTTACAGTTACAGTTGAAGACGGTGTTTACATTGTTGAGGCTGACTGGATTTACAGAATTCTTTGCAAAACTGACCTTGACGACTATGAATCACTTCAGTATTTCCAGAGAGTTATTCAGGAGCGTGGCGTAATTCAGGCTCTTATTGATAAAGGTATTCAGGAGGGTGACACAGTCAGCATCTATGATTTAGAATTTGACTATGTTCCGTAATAGTTATGAGATTATATGGTAAAGATATAAAGGTAGATACATTAAGTCCGCTTACATTGGCTTTTACAGGTGATGCAGTTTTTTCTCTTTATATCCGTGAGATGCTCGTTTGTGAAGCCAACAGACCTGTCGGTCAGTTACATAAGCTTTCGGTTAATTGGGTTAAAGCTGAGGCACAAAGCAAAGGTATGCACGCTATTCTTCCGCTTCTTACAGAAAAAGAAACAGAGGTTTTTAAGCGTGGCAGAAATGCTCACACCTCTCATACCCCAAAAAACCAAAGTGGCTGTGACTATCATTACGCAACAGGTTTTGAGGCACTTGTAGGTTATTTATACTTGAAAGACGAAACCCAACGCCTTAATGAATTGCTTAATGAGGTTATTAAAGCAATCGAGGTTGATGGGTCTGAAAAAACTTCAGTATAATTTAAAAGAGTTTTTAGTTGACACACTTATATTCATTCTGGCAAGCGCAGCATTTTCAGTTGGTATAAACTGTTTTCTTGCTAACAACAATATTCTCAATGGTGGAATTACAGGAATTGCAACAATACTAAACTATCTTTTTGATTTTCCTATAGGAATGGGAATTTTCCTTATGAATGTCCCTCTGCTTCTTATAGCTTTCAAGAAACTCGGTGTAATGTTCGTTTTCCGCACATTCTGGGTAATTGCAATTTCATCAGTAATTATTGACCTTGGAGCATTTTTGCCTGTTTATAAAAACGATTTGCTTCTATCATCCGTTTTCGGTGGTGTGCTTTCAGGCATTTCATTGGGCATTATATTTTTACGCAATGCCACAACAGGCGGAGTTGACATTATAGCTAAACTTATAAAACTCCGACATCCGCACATCACACTTGGAAAATCCATTTTCATTCTTGATGCGGTTGTGATTATTGCAGGTGGAATTATATACGGTAACCTTGAATCAATGCTTTATGCTGCCATTACTGTTTTCGTAAGTGCACAGGCCCTTGACTATATCATATACGGTATCAGTCGTGGTGCAACAATTATGATTATTTCAGAAAAAAGCGACGAAATCCGTCACATGATTATAAACGACCTTAACCGTGGAGTTACGGTGCTTAAAGGTCAGGGTGGTTATTCAGGTGCTGAAAAGAATATTCTGCTTTGTGCTTGTTTCGATAACCAAACTCAAAAACTTATTAAAAAAATAAAATCAGCCGATGAAAATGCTTTTTTCATTGTTACACAGTCAAAGCAGATTCTCGGCGAAGGATTTATGAATAATTAGGGTAACACATATAATGAAGATAGATAAATTAACATTAAAAATTTCTATTCTGCCACTTCTTGTTTTAATCATTGGTTTTATCATTTTAGGACTCGGTATATATGAAACTGCAACCTCCGACACAAAGGATTATGCAGAAACTGTTGGTTATTTCAATTATTCAACCGTCGCAGAAAAGTCACACTATGACTCTCATAAAAACGCAACGGTTGCTACTACATATTATTTGACATATCAATATGCAGTTGATGGCGAAGCTTATTATGTAACAAGTGATTATACCACTTCATTTGAACCCTCTTTCGGTGAGGAAATCAAAATACTATATGATACCAATAATCCTGAAAATGCAATAATTGGCGGACCTGCAAAACGAAATAATTTTTTAATATTTTTTGGCATTTTCTTTATTCTTGGTTCACTTCCATTTTTATTATTTCTTTTTGGAAATAATAAAAAATCACCAAAGGTAGATAAAGCAGGCATTCTTATGGGTTCTATAATTGCAATTATGGGATATGGTTCATTGGCAATTATTTGCGGTGGATTTTCCCCTGTTATAATTTTCAATTATATAAACTCATCATTTGTTTTACCTATGATTATTCCATTTTTAATGATTATTGTAGGATTATTTGCTGTAGTAAAAAGTATATTCTTTTATAAAAAACAAGAAAATAAATAATATGAGGTAATATATGGCTAAGAAAGACAACATCCGAAATTTTTCAATTATCGCTCATATCGACCACGGTAAGAGTACACTTGCTGACAGACTTTTGGAGCTTACTGAAACTGTCGCAAAGCGTGATATGACCGAACAGTTACTTGATAATATGGACTTGGAGCGTGAACGAGGCATCACAATCAAAGCTCACGCAGTTAAACTTGACTATAAGGCTAAAGACGGCGAAACATACGAACTCAACCTTATTGACACTCCCGGTCACGTTGACTTTAACTATGAGGTTTCACGTTCGCTAGCTGCTTGTGAGGGTGCTGTGCTTATTATCGACGCATCACAAGGTGTTGAAGCACAGACACTTGCTAATACATATTTAGCACTTGACCACGACCTTGAGTTAGTACCTGTTATCAATAAAATCGACTTACCTGCCGCTGACCCTGACAGAGTTGCAAACGAGGTCGAAGAAGTAATCGGACTTCCTTGCGACGAAGCACCAAGAGTATCAGCAAAGACAGGTCAGAATATTGAAGCAGTACTCGAAAGCATTGTTGACCTTGTGCCACCACCTGAGAACCGTGATGATGAGCCCCTTCGTGCACTTGTTTTCGACTCTGTCTATGACAGCTACAAAGGTGTTATCGTATATGTGCGAATTATGGACGGTAAAATCAAACCGGGCGACACAATGCGAATGATGGCAACAGGTGCAGAATTCAATGTTGTTGAAGTCGGTTATATGCGACCAAATTCTATGGAGCCACAGAAAGAACTTACATCCGGTGAAGTCGGATATATTACTGCATCAATCAAAACAGTTGGTGATGCACGAGTTGGTGACACGGTTACAACTGCTGAAAATCCTGCAAGTGAACCTTTGGCAGGTTACAGAAAAGTTAATCCTATGGTTTTCTGCGGTGTTTATCCTGCTGACGGTGCTGACTATGAAAATCTTCGTGAAGCACTTGAAAAATTGCAGTTAAATGACGCTGCACTTTCATTCGAGCCTGAAACATCGGGAGCTTTGGGATTCGGTTTCCGTTGTGGTTTCTTAGGACTTCTTCACCTTGAAATTATTCAGGAAAGACTTGAAAGAGAATACAATCTTGACCTTGTGACAACAATCCCAAGTGTTATTTATAAAGTTCACCTTACAAACGGTGATGTCATCGAAATTGATAACCCAAGTCATTATCCTGACCCTGCAAATATCGACTATTGCGAAGAACCCACAGTTGAGGCTCATATTTATGCTCCACCCGAATATATCGGTGCAATTATGAATCTTTGTCAGGACAGACGAGGCGTTTATGTGAACACAACTCACTTGGCAAGTGACCGTGTTGATTTGCATTACATCCTGCCACTTAACGAAATTATTTACGATTTCTTTGATGTGCTTAAATCACGTACTCGTGGTTACGCATCATTCGACTATGAAATGAGTGATTATCAGCGTTCAAGCATTATTAAGCTTGATGTGCTTCTCAATGGTGACATCATTGACGCTCTTTCATTTATGATTCACTCTGAAAAAGCATATGCAAAAGCTCGTCGAATTGCTGAAAAACTCAAGGATAATATTCCACGACAGATGTTTGAAATTCCGATTCAGATGGCTATTGGTGGCAAGGTTATTGCTCGTGAAACCGTTAAGGCTATGAGAAAAGACGTTCTTGCGAAATGCTATGGCGGTGACATCACCCGTAAAAAGAAATTGCTTGAAAAGCAGAAGGAAGGTAAAAAGCGTATGCGTCACTTTGGTACTGTTGAAGTACCACAAGAGGCATTTATGGCTGTGCTTAAACTTGATGATGAATAAAGAAATATTTGAAAAACTTAAGGAATTAGAAATAGAATACAAAATGGTGGATCACCCTGCAGCATTCACAATGGAGGAAATCGAAGAATATCACCTTACTGAAAACGGTCATATTCCGAAAAACCTTGTTCTTCGTGATGTTAAGGGTACTCGTAATATGCTTGTTGTTCTTCACGGTGACAAACGAGCTAATCTTCAGTTAATCCGTGCTGAAATCGACTCAACAAAATTGAGTTTTTCTTCTGACGAAAGACTTGAAAAATACCTCAAGGTTGAAAAAGGCTCTGTATCCCCTTTTGGTGTTATTTATGATACTGAAAAAGAGCTTGAGATTTATTTTGATGCTGATTTAAAGAAAGAAGATATTGTTGGTTGTCATCCAAATGATAACCATGCAACTGTATTCTTGAAATTCGACGACCTTGTGAAATATGTCAAGTCCTGCGGTCACACAATTTCTTACATAAAAGTATGAAAAACATAGGTTTATATCTTCATATCCCCTTTTGCAAGTCAAAATGTCCATACTGTGATTTTTATTCATTTTCAGGTAAGGAAAATGAAAAAGAGGAATATACAAAAGTATTAAAAGAGAGAATTTTGTCAAGTATTTCTGCTTTACAATATAAAGGCGATACCCTTTACATCGGTGGCGGAACACCGTCAGTATTAGGTGCAGAAAACCTTTCAACTCTTGTGAAAACATGTAAATCAGAGTTTTTAACAGACAAAGCTGAAATAACTGTTGAGTGTAATCCACACGGACTTAATGAAGAATTTTTCAAGACATTATATATTTCAGGCGTCAACAGAATTTCAATGGGACTTCAATCTGCTGTTGATAGTGAAAGACGAATTCTGGGTCGTTTAAGTGACAGAAATCAGGTTGAAAATGCTGTTAAAACTGCTCAAAAGATAGGTTTTGAAAACATAACTCTTGATGTTATGCTCGGAATACCAAATCAGACAGAAAAGAGTTTAAATGATACTCTTGAGTTTTGCCTTTCTCTTGGTGTGCCACATGTCAGTGCATATATGCTGAAGCTTGAAGAAAACACTCATTTTTACAAAAATCAACACAAATACAATTTTCCTGACGACGATTTAACTGCCGATTTGTATTTGCAGATGTGTGAAACCCTTGAAGCTAATGGCATAATACAATATGAAATCTCAAATTTCGCAAAACAAGGATTTGAAAGTCAACACAACCTTAAGTATTGGCATTGTGAGGAATATCTTGGCCTTGGTCCGTCTGCACACTCATTTTTAGACGGTAAAAGATTTTATTATGACAGAGATTTCAATGAATTTATGAATGGCAACTACCCAATCCAAGATGGTTTCGGTGGAAATTTTACAGAATATGCAATGCTTGGGTTAAGGCTTGTTGAGGGACTCAACGAAAACAAAGTTTTTGACAAGTTCGGGCATGCAATTCCAAAAGAAATATACGAAAAATCAAAGATTTTCATTGATAACGGATATATGATTGCAACAAAAAATGGTTTAGCATTGACTAGAAAAGGTTTTTTAATGTCAAATACGATATTAGCAGAAATATTGTAGGTTACAGATATGAAATGGATTTATAAATTACTTGCATTTATACTTGCTTTGTTTATTTACTCTCCTGTAAATGAAATTGCAACATATACTACTTCACCGGAAGATGCTGAATTGGTCTTTACCGTTCTTTCCGATGTACATATTGAGGGAAATAATAAAGATAAATTTGAGCTTTTTGGTGAAGGACTTCGTGATGTAAATTCTGCCAGCAGAAATGATGCACTTGTTTTTTTAGGTGACAACACAATGAATAATCAGGTCATTGAGTTAAGTGCATTTTACGGATTATTAAAAGAACATAATCAAATTGGTAATGTTCTTATGGTTACGGGCAATCACGACCTTTGCCCGAGCAAATATAATGTCGGTGATTATGACGATTTAAAAGATAGGTTTTTTGATTATAAAAGCGAATATATAAAAGCTCAGTATAACGACAGCTTATATTATGGTTATAATATAAATGACTACAAGTTCATTGTCCTTGGTTCGGAATCTGATGCAGGTATTCAAGAAGACCTTTCTGACGAACAACTTGAATGGCTTAAAACTGAACTTAAAACCGCAGAAGAAAACGGAAAACCAATTTTCATTTTCAACCATTATCCACTTAATCATACTTGGGAAGATGTCTGGACAGATGGTCACATTGGTGAAGACAGTGAAAGACTTCACGAAATATTGAAAGAATGTAAAAGCAAAATTATCTATTTTTCAGGACATCTTCACATGGGACTTTATGACAATCAGGTTTCATATATAAATGAAGATAATATTACATATATAAGCGTTCCTGCATTTGGTGCTGATAACACAGTTGGTGATGCCGACATTCAACAGCAAGGTATGGGAATGTATGTTGAAGTATATGACGACGAAATCCTTATCCGTATAAGAAATTTCGCAGAGCATGAATGGATGGATATTGAACACAGTATTTCCCTTTGACATTGTAAATATATTGTGATAGAATAATTACTTGCATATTGAAGAAAGGAGTGGACGAAATGCCTATTAAAATTGACGACCAGTTACCGGCAAGACATAATCTTGAGTTGGAGAATATCTTTGTTATGACAGAGCAGAGAGCGAGTATTCAGGACATTCGTCCGCTGAAAATTATTCTTCTTAACTTGATGCCGACAAAAATTGAAACTGAAACACAGATTTTAAGATTGTTAAGTAATTCTCCTTTACAGGTTGAGGTTGAACTTTTACAGGTGGCAACTCACGAAAGCAAAAACACAAGTAAGGAGCACATGCTCAAATTCTATAAGACCTTTGACGACATCAAAGACCAGAAATTTGACGGTATGATTGTGACGGGTGCTCCCGTTGAAATGATGCCATTTGAAGAAGTTGACTATTGGGAAGAACTTTGCACAATTTTTGATTGGGCAAAAACTCACGTTTACTCATCATTCCACATTTGTTGGGGTGCTCAGGCTGCACTTTATTATCATTACGGTATTCCAAAGTACAAGTTGCCTGAAAAGATGTTTGGTGTTTTCCCGCACAAACCACTTGACATGTATCATCCTTTACTTCGTGGCTTCAGTGATTTGTTCTATGTACCACATTCAAGACATACAGAAACTAAAAAAGAGGATATTGCTCTTGTAAAAGATTTGCAAATTCTCTCATATTCCGAGATTTCAGGCGTTCACCTTGTGGCTGATATGGATTGCAGAAATTTCTATTGCACAGGTCACAGTGAATACGATAGTGACACACTTGCTCGTGAATATTTCCGAGATTTGCATAAGGGATTAGATATAAAACTTCCTTATAACTATTTCCCGAATGACGATACACAGCTCACTCCACCACTTACCTGGCGTGGAGCAGGAAGCCTTTTATTCCAAAACTGGCTCAACTATTTTGTGTATCAAAGAACACCGTATGATGTAAATGAAATTAAATAATTATTATCGGCTTCCCATGTCAGGGAAACTGTTTTTTCGCAAACAACTATATAAATAGCAAAAGCCTTGAGAGTTATGAAAAGCTCTCAAGGCTAATTTTTATCTCTGTAATCGCTACCTGTGTCGCAATTCTGCTTGGTTGGCAGTTTACCGCCAACCACAGAAACAGAACTGTTTTTTCTCCTTTTACCCTCGGTTTTCATGTGAAGAGGGTCATTGGGGTCTCCGTCAAAGCGGAGATACCAGTCGAAGCCGTCTTGCCTTGCTACAATCTTCACAACAAAGGCCTCAATCACACTTTCGGGGATGTCTTTTTCATCCGCATTTGTGTACTGCTCGAGAGCATACTGAAGCACCGTCAGCTTGTCCCTGTAATCTGTAATTACAGGTTCTTTGTTAAGCTTTTGCTGAAGCTCCTCGATTTCGGCAGAGAGCTTTGCAATCTCTTCTTTAACCTCGGCAGTTTTCTTTGTGTAAGATTCTTTATCAATTTCACCCTCTGCCCTCATATCAATGAAATTGCTGAGCTTTGTTCTGTGCCTTTCAACCTCTCTGCACTTTTTCTCGATGATAGCCGCATAATCCACATCATCCTCTTTATCGTCAATGTGAGCCTCAAGCATTGAGTTGGCAAGAGCAAGCACCTTGTCCTTTTCCGAGAGATAATTGCGGAAAATATAATTTGCCATCATCTGCAGCTTCCACTCGGGAATCATAGGCACACGGCATATTCCGTCGAGAGGTAATCCCTTTTTCTTTCGGCTCTCGTATGACCCGGTACGCACCGAGTCATAGCACTGATAGCCTATAATGGATTTATCGCCCTCTTTTCTCCAGAGCTTTGTATTGAATCTGTGACCGCATTCGCAGATAAGGAGCTTTCCCCATACCGTTGTTCTCGGTCTTTTGCCTGTTGTACTTCTTCTGCCTGTGTTAAGATTTTTCATCTGAGCTGTTTTACTTGCCATAATTAATTGCACCCTTTCAAATTGTTCTTCAGTAATAATCGGCTCGTGTCTTCCCTTTACCTGTATCAGGTCAATCTCACCGTAGTTTTTAATCTTTTTCTGTGTGAGATAGTCAGGAGTATACTCCTTGTGATAGGTTATGATTCCGCAATAGAAGGTGTTTTTCAGCACGTGGCCTATTACGGTTTCATACCATCTTGTTTTACCCATTGCAGTTTTTCTGCCTTGGCGTTCAAGCTCTTCCTTTATCTTGGTAAGGCCGTTTCCTGCAAGATACATATCATATATGAGCCTGACTGTTTCCGCCTGCTCCGGGTCGATAATGAAATCCACCTTTTTCTTGTTGTCGGGCAGAAGCTCCTGATGTCTTCTGTAGCCCAAGATATTTCCGTTGCCATAGAATGTGCCGTTGTTCATTGAGGTCTGCTGACCGCTTTTTACTCGCACCGAGGTTTTACGGCTTTCATCCTGAGCAAGAGTCGCCATAATGGTGAGGCGAAGCTCACCGTCACCGTCAAAGGTTTTGATGTTGTCGTTTATGAAGAACACCTCAACGCCCTTTGCCTTCAGATCTCTTGTGTATTGCAGAGTATCAACGGTATTTCTCGCAAAACGGGACACCTCACGGGTGATAATCATATCAAACTTTTTCTGCTTGGCATCGCGAATCATTTTCATAAACTGCGGTCTTTTTTCGGCAGAGGTACCCGTGATACCCTCGTCAATATATCTGCCGACGAGCTCCCATTCAGGTCTTGCAGCAAGGATTGGCTCATACCAATCCAGCTGATTTTCAAGAGCTGAAATCTGCGCCTCATGCTCCGTAGAAACTCGGGCATAGATTACAACTCTGCGCTTTCCGAAATCAGAATTTATCATGCACATTCCTCCTTTATCTGATTGTGATTTCCTTTTACAAATTCGGTTTCGTCAACAATGTCCGCATATTCGCTTAAGATATTGCGGAACATAAATTCGGGAATTTTCCCGTCCCTGAACAGCTGTTCAATCAGCTTCAACGCCGCAAAACAGTAATCAGGATTTTTGCCTAAATCATTTATATCAATTTTACTCATATAATTCCTCCTATACAAATGTGTGGATTACCGTGCGTCTCGGTCACGGCTTCGCTGTCGCTGAAGATATTTGTAGTAATGCTCGCAAGCCTTCAGTACAAAATCTTCAAAGTCTTTATCCTTAACCTTAGGTGCGATTTTCTGCAGCTTTTCAATGGGCACCTTGCACATCGGTTTCTGATTAGGTTTTTCTGATGCAAGTGTGTTTTCGATACTTTCAATAGTGAGTGTACCTTCATTGAAATCCCTGTGCATATGCCACGCCTGAGAATATGAGGGAGTGCATTCCTGCTCCTCAATTACACGAAGCAGGTCATACTGCATCTGCTCATCAAGGAACGAAAGCTCAACACCCACTGATAAAGCAATTTTATCTTCGTCCATCATTTCAAGCAGTTCGGGAATGAGATAAGTCAGACGGA
>CALCTT010000044.1 GCA_937906895.1 uncultured Clostridia bacterium
ACTCCGCAGACGAGCTTCGCTATGTAAGGGTGGCTGTAGTATCCTTTATACCAAGCTCCGTTGGTGGGGGCAGTTATTATATAAAGAAACTGCCTCTAAAAGTAATGGGAATAAGACGCACAAAAATGTTCCACAGAATTCTCTCTTTTTGCCGTTTCACCCGAAATAGTTCCTGCTCCGGAATCTCACCGCAACGTCTTCACGCTCGCTCTTTCAAGGTCATGGCGTAGTATCATTTTCGGACGGTCATTCAGTTGTCAAGGTACACGAAAGAAAAACATCCCCCAAGGGGTAAGGATTTAGAAAGGCAAAAACGAAAGCAATTTTTAAAACATTTTTGTTTTCGTTAAAATTGCACAACAAAAAAGCCGTCACATAGACAGCACAAATAGCGGGAGGACATTTCATCCTCTCGCACAGTTTGTACTGAAACTATGTAACGGCTTAAAACTTTAAGCTCTGATTGTCCGTATGTCACCAACCGAGTATTCGGACATATACTTCTTCGGTCAGTATAGTGATTTCCGGCTCACTATCGGCTCTTATAAATATGTGTTTCAGCTGATATGTAATTGTAAGGTAAATACATAATCTACCAATATATATTATACAGAACAAATGTACCATTTGTCAAGAACTTCCCCGAAAAAAGAAAAAGTGGTGTCGGTTTTCGCCGACACCACGATTCAATTTTTATTTGGTTATTCATCTGCAGGCTCAGTACCATTTTCGTCCTTTATAAAAATCATTACACCATCCATAGCGTAGAGATTCATTTTTAAACTCATACCACTGTATGTTGTTTTGAAGTTTGCAACATATAGCCCATAGTCCATTTGCGAACATGGTTTTACTTCGTATATTCTGTAAAATTCATTTGTTGCAAGTCCGTTTTTTAGAGTTGCGACACCAAGAATATCATTTTCTTCGCTTCCCGCTTTTCTGATAAATATTTTATCAAAGCGGAAATCGAAGCTATATATTTCGTCATTAGGTTTGACAATAAGAGGATAAACTTTGATTTCTGTTGGCAAATCTGCAAGATTGTTAGGAACATCAATAAAGAAAGAAATATACTCTGTGCAAGTTTTTTCATCTCTTTCTGTAAAAACCTGTTTATAATGAATTTCTTGTACGCGTTGAGTATTAGAGATGCAATTAGGAATTTGGGTTAATATTTCACTCAAGATTCCATCTATAGTACTTAAAATGTAATCGTGTATTTCTATAATTTTGCTCAAAGCATCTTCTGTCTGATAATTTACATCACCGTATGAAAATGCATTAATTTGAAACACATTTCTATCACCAATTAAAATACTGTTTTGAACTGTAATCAATATGGTTTTAATATGTTTTATGTAATTGTCAAATGCCATTAGATATTGATATCGTGAATCATCTTTGTTTGTGTCCATTAATTGTAATAATGTGGCAAACTCGGGTTTAGTTGATAATTTATTAAGTAGTTTTTGAAGCAAACGTCTATCCTCAACACAAAAAGCTTCATCACCTAATAACGCAGCATTTACAATTTGAAAAAGCACATCCATACTTACGCGGCCATAGTGAAAAAATTCAATAGCTGTCTTTCTCAAGAAAAATACATCATCAATTTCATATCCACCAATATTTAAATTGGTACGATTTAAATCATTTACAGTACATTTCCCTTCACCGGTTTGCTGAGCCTGTTGTATAATTCCCTGTGCAACTTCCTCCAAAGTATTTATTCTATGCTCATACACTTTGACTAACATATCATATGATGCACTCATATAATTTAAAGTTTCTTGCAAACTTTTAACATACTGCCATGCATCATATACCTTATGTTCTGCTAACGCCTTTTCTAATTTTTTGATATCTGTCAATATATTCAGCCTCCAATTTCATTTGAACGTTTACATTTTAAATTACTCTGAAATCAAGCCATACTCCGTACATTTCATTTTTTCTACAGGAATGCCGAGTTCAACGCACCATTTTCGAATTTCGTTTTCATTTTTTTCTATCTTAGTACCTAAAAATACTTTGGAAGGTAAGGCGAATTTTATTGGAGCACCATTTCCCCAAAACTCTTTTGGTACCTCATCAGCATCACAAAACCAAGAACCCGCAGTAAAAATTAATCTCCACTCGGTTTCATAACTCCAATCTGCTAACTTATGTATTAATACATAATCCATAAAACTAAATCTTGAAATTTCATCTTGTGCTAACAATGATGTACCATCAGGCAGTTTACTTACATATTTTACAGGAAACAACCTGTTTATTATATAAACATTACTTATTGAGGAAATATCATACTCTAAGCAAACTCCTGTGTGTCCATTCGCATAATGACTCCACATAGGTAAATTGCTGTTTTTTTCAGTAAAGCACGCAAATCTTGACATTTCGTTAATCATATCGTTAATGTTTGAATTGAATTTTGCAATTTCATCCATCATTATTTTCAAAACTTTTTCCTTCATTGCATCAACTTCAGCTTCATTAACATACTTTGCTGTAATATGTGTGAGTAATTTATCTAACCAATCATCGGCACCAAAGATACTATCAAATGTTTCGGAGTCTAAAATAGGCTTAAACCTTTTCCAATAGGTATCTTTTGTCTGTGCATAGAATCCCGGATTTCCCGCTTCTAAGACAGAGCGAGAATCAAATGGGTCGTTCATTTCACAAGGTAATGATAAAAATATCTGTCCGTTACATATTTCATTCTTTATGTAATCAAGATTCTTTAATGAGCGATAACGATATAATTTGGCTGGGAGTCTTTCTTTCTTCAAATCTAGAGCTTTGCCAAAATCACCTTTATCTTTTGACATATATAGTTTTATAAACTCATCTATCCAATTCATTTTTTCTCCTTAAAATACTATTGAAACTGTCTTCTATAAATCATTTTTTAAATTTTGAATCTAAATGACCACCCATAGAGAATACTCGCCAATTACCTTTAAAGTCTTTTGCTAACGATATTTCATATAAATCTGCAATAACATGAGGAGTGTCAATAACGAAGGCTTCCTCGACATTTGGGAGTATTCTCATATAAGCAAGTGTTTTGTCTTCGCTATAACGAACAGTATTGCTTAAACCGGGATTATTTATACTGAAATAAAATTTCTGAGCTTCGGAAAAATCCCCCCAATCTTTCACAATGCTGGGATGTACCAATTTTTTTAGAATCTTTATTGGTACAGGAGATTTTTTTAATTCATCTAAAAATCTAAGACAAGTATTAAAAATCAACAATTCCTCTATTGTACTTTCTTTTACTAAGTTTTTAATCTCATCATCTGTTGCATCATGCCCGTACAAGTTGCTCCAATAAGAAGATTTTTGTATGTTTTGTTTTTCCGAGTTAGAATCACCCAAATAAAGAACAGGCGCCTGATTAGTGTTTCCCATTAAATTGTTTGAGGTAACGCCTAATTCTTTTAAGGTTTCATATAATTGCAGAATGACTTTTTCAACATCAATAACATATTTTCTGGTACACGTAAAACGAATAGATTCGTGGGTTTTATTAATTTGTCTAATTTTATCAGCATCCGCATGAAGGTATAAACCATACATCGTGGTTTCTATGGTCTCATAAATATTAAGTTTAGTTCCATCTGATAAAATATGCTCGATTTGTTGTTGCATTGTTTTGTTAAATTCTTCATTTAATTGTTCGAGCTGTTTGTTTGAATGTGGAAATATTTTTATTGCCTCTGAAATTACATTTTCAAAATACACATTATTCTTTTTACCTTTACTCGTATATTTGCGTAATAACATTAATCTCGTTTGAATAGCGATATATTCAGATTCATCATATTGGTCGGTTAAGCTGTTATTTGTATTTATTGGCAACTGAGATGTAAAGCGTAAATATTCTTCTATTGTGTACATAAACAATTCCAAATTTGAAACATCTGTTATATTATCCAAAACACACGACACCATCCTTGCTAATTATTTTAGGTTAATTATACTTTGAATTTGTTTACCGGCTTTGTCAAGTTCGGATATTATATTGCTTTTTACAGTATGATAATCTTCCGAAAAGAGTTTTTGGGTTAAGCCAAACATCGGGTCACTATCAATAATATCATTTTCTTTTAAAGAAACACCTAATTTGTAGTGAGCCATAGCATTTCTAAAAACATCTGAATGATACTTGTCATCCATAATAATGCCAACCTTTAAGCTTTCTTTTAGATCAGGTAAGATTGCAAGTAAATAATAATATAAAATATATGCAAATCTCAATTTTGTGGATGTTTCATCAACAATTAATTTGTCAACGGAATAAACTATAAAGTTTATTTGACACAGCATTGTAAAAAGCAAAAATTTATAATCGTATTTATTTCCAAATGGAGATTTCACAAAACCACCGTAATCTTTTGTGGAAAAAATATAATCGGATTTGATTTTATATGGTTCCAAAGCATTAAAACATGCTGTGTATTCTCCGCCTATAGTAGCCATTTTTTTGATAGTTTCACCGTCAGTTTTACCATATGCAAAAAATGGAGTAACAACTTGATTTAAAATAGTATTATCACAAGGAAGTGAATTACAGTAAAACACCCCATAAATATCATATAAATGCAATCGTTTCGCAATGGGCTTGCAAAGAGAAGAAAAATACATTTCGCTTTGTTCATATTTATTATATAGAGTTTGATTCAAATCCGCAAAACCTTTTTCAAAGAGTTTGATAGAGTTTCGCATTTCTTCATAATACTTTTTTTCTTCATCTGTAAATGTAGGAAGTCTTAATTTGTGCTTTGAAGAATTGTTATAGGCATTTACCCAATCCTCAATCCCGTCAACTATCAACCCCGTATAAGGCATTAAGGCTATGTAATAACTAGGCGTAACTATTTCTTGGTTATATAAAAGTGTGAAGAACAATCTTAAATCATTTTGCATCAATTTAACTGCACATTTTTGCACTTTGTTTAAAGGAGCATTTATTAAGTTGTATTTTTCTGTTTCGTGATTAACCGACATTCATATTCCCTTATTTCTTTAATTTACAAACCTCCCCACCTAACGGCAGGGAGGTTGAAATTCATATTACCTGCCAAAAACAACATCGCTTTGACAGCGTTGTATTAAATTATACTCTTATTTGACAAATTAATCAATAGCACATACTAAACTGCCTTTAAAACATACAAAAACGCAGAGGTAGTTAAAGATTACCGAATGATATAATAGCAAAAAACTTTGTTAGTGTAAGGTCAATACAATCTCAGGGTGCTATTTATTACGCATCCGTCACAAATGTTGACTTAACCTATCTTTTTATATATAATTATTACATAACCACTGAAAAGAGTGATATTATGAGTCGGTCAAAAAAACTAGGGAGGTTATTCAATGAATAAAATCGTAAAAAAAATAATACTATTGACATTGTTTGTTGGTTGTTGTTCAACACTTTTACTTAAATGGGTGGATTATAGTGGAGTTCAGGAATTAAACGGAACATCAATCTTGACAGGAAACACGGTACTTACAGTGTTAATATTGGGTATGTATGGCATTAGTGTACTGTTTTATGAAAAAGCTCCAAAAGTGTTCTTTAACATAGGGCTGTCAAGTTTATTTATGTTTTTTTCAATTATGTTTTCAAAATTTGAACACTGGGGAAGATTCACAAACAAATGCATCGGACCATATGTTGGTTTATTTGCGATTATCTTAACGATTGTTATATATGTGTGGTTGAATGTCAGGAACAAGAAAACTACTGAGTGAAATTAAAATTATTCAACTTAATATTTTAACTGCTCTCTTCGTGAGGGCAGTTTTTCTTTTCACTCGGAGATTACATTCTCAATATTTATTACTCATCCGTCACAAATGTTGATTCTGTCTTTAATTTTATGTATAATCAATACATACCCACAGAAAAGAGTGATATTATGATTAAAATCCTTATCATAGAAGATGATGTTACCATCGTCAAAAATTTAAGCGAGCTTCTTCGTCAGGAAGGCTTTGACACAGATAGTGCTCTGAGCTGTAAAGAAGCGGAGTCTAAAATTGAAACCGCACAGTTTGATCTTGTTTTATTAGATGTACTTCTGCCTGACGGAAACGGTTTTTCTCTTTGCAACAGAATCAAGAGTGTAACCGATTGTCCTGTAATTTTCCTTACTGCTTCAGCTGATGAGTTCAGTGTTGTTACAGGCCTCGATATAGGTGCTGATGATTACATAGAAAAGCCTTATCGTCCGAGAGAGCTTATATCCCGCATTAAATCTGTTCTTCGTAGAACGGGTAAAAGCCAGAGTGTGCTGACTTTCGGAAATGTAAGTGTTGATATGGACAAGGGAATTGTAACAAAAAACGGCAAGGATGTTTTTCTTTCAGCTTTGGAGTACAGACTTTTCCTCGTTTTTCTTAACAATCCCGGTATTACGCTCACAAGAAACAAGCTTCTTTCGGAGATATGGGATATCGCAGGTGACTTTGTCAACGACAACACTTTGACTGTGTATATAAAAAGACTCCGAGAAAAAATTGAAGACGATATTCAAAACCCTGAAATCATTCTCACGGTCAGAGGTTTAGGATATAAGTTAGGTGAATAAAATGAAATTTTCCAACAATCCCGAAATCAGAAAATTCCTGGCAATAACAGTGATATCCTCACTGTTATTATGCTTTATCACGGCTTTTTACTCGGTCACTACGGCTGTTTGTGTTTTCGCCGTCAGTGCATTTTTGATAATCGGCTTTATTGTTTTTACAAGAAAGCGTTATAAAAGAATCAACGCACTCGAAGAAAGTATTGATAAAATTCTTCACGGTAACGAGCAAATAAATATCAAGTCCTACGGCGAAGGTGAGCTTTCGATACTTGAAAGCGAGGTGCAGAAAATGCTTGTGCGCCTTCGTGACCAAAAGGATATTCTTGAAAAAGAACGCACCTTTCTTGCCGATTCCATTGCCGATATTTCTCATCAGTTAAGGACACCGCTTACAAGCATAAACCTTATTTTGTCGCTTATAGAGTCTCCCGACATTTCGTCGGAAAGAAGAGACGAGCTTTTAAGAGAGCTGTCTTCGCTTATCACAAAAACAGAATATCTTGTTTCTGTTCTTCTGAAAATTTCAAAGCTTGATGCAGGAACAGTACAGTTTGAAAAGAAACCCACAGACCTCACATCTCTTATTAAAAAATCTGCCGAGCCTCTGCTCGTTCCGATGGATATTAAAAATCAGAAACTTAACATAAACACGGATAATATTTATCTTGACTGTGACTCCTCTTGGTGCCTTGAGGCTTTCGGAAACATATTGAAAAACTGCACGGAGCACACTCCCGAAAACGGAGAGATAACCGTCAGTGCAGAAGACACTCCGATTTTCACGGAAATCGTCATCACCGATACTGGTATCGGCATAAACGAAAACGACCTGCCTCATATTTTTGAACGCTTTTATAAGGGTGAAAATTCATCAAAAGAAAGCTTCGGAGTCGGTCTAAACCTCGCAAATATGATTATTTCGGGTCACAACGGAACAATAAAAGCCGAAAACGGTCAGTACGGCGGTGCGAAATTTACAATAAGATTTTACAAGCAGGTTGTGTGACGTTTTTGTAATAATAGAGTCACCGAAGTGTAATTTTTGATTGGTAAAATGAAGCTGCAACAAAAAGAAAAGGAGCAATTCAATATGGATATTTTAAAAATTGAAAACCTTTCAAAAATTTACGGTGAGGGTGAAAATCAGGTTAAAGCTCTCGATAATGTAAGCTTCAGCGTACCTAAAGGTCAGTTTGTGGCTATCATCGGTCCGTCAGGCTCGGGAAAAAGTACACTTCTGCATATTCTCGGCGGTGTTGATAAGCCCACAAGTGGCAAGGTTTACCTTGACGGGCAGGATGTTTACGCACAAAACGAAGACCAGCTCGCCATATTCCGTCGCAGGCAGGTAGGTCTTATTTATCAGTTTTATAACCTCATCCCTGTTCTCAATGTAACGGAAAACATTTCTTTGCCCGTGCTTATGGACGGCAAAAAGGTGGACAAAAATTACCTTCGTGAGCTTATTGACCTTCTTTCTCTTACCGGAAGAGAAAAGCATCTTCCCAATGAGCTTTCAGGCGGTCAGCAACAGAGAGTTTCTATCGGCAGAGCACTTATCAACAATCCTGCCGTTATGCTTGCCGACGAGCCGACGGGTAACCTTGACTCGAAAAACAGCCACGAAATCGTTGAACTTCTTAAACTCTCTAACAAAAAATACGGTCAGACACTTATCGTTATCACTCACGATGATTCGATTGCTTTGCAGGCAGACAGAATTATCACCATAAACGACGGTAAAATTGCGAGTGACAGACTTCTCGTTAAGTGAGGTGACCGCAATGAATATCTTTAAACAGTTTACCAAACGCTCACTTAAAGAGAACAAAACAAGAACTCTTGTTACAATCATCGGCATTATCCTTTCCGTCGCAATGTTTACTGCCACAATAGAGGCTTTTGTAACCGTTCAGGATTACCTTATAAACTATGCAGAAATGTATAACGGCAAATACCATGTAGGCTTTTATGATGTCCCGCACGATGACATTTCAAAAATCACCGAGGATGAAAGAGTTGAAAAATATACCTTTGTTCAGGAGATAGGCTATGCTGAAATTGGCTCGTCAAATGAATACAAGCCGTATCTGTATATTGCAGGCATACCATCTGACTTTACAGATATTATGCCGATACATCTGACAGAGGGCAGACTGCCCCAAAACAGTAACGAGATTGTTGTTTCCGACCATCTTTATTCCAACGGCTCGGTACAGCTTAAACTCGGTCAAGAAATCACTCTTGAGGTCGGTCAAAGACAATGGTCCGAGCTTGTGAATATTTCGGACGAGGAGTATGAAAAACTTGACGGTGACTCGTGGGCGAAGCTTACTCAGGAATATCCCTTATTAAAAAATGAAGGCGAAGAAGCAAGAGAACAAATCGCCAACACAACGAAAAAAACATATACCGTCGTAGGTTTTTGCGTAAGACCCGAGCAAACCACTATCGAGCCTATTTCGGCACCGGGCTATACCGCTTACACCATAAACGAAAAAGGAAACACAAACCTTACTTCTGTTTATACAATTATTTCTGAGCCGTCGGATTACAGCAAGTTCAATCTTGATATGGCAAAAAAGCTCGAGGTTAATTCCTGCATAAACTATGACCTGCTTATGTATAGCTTCAACAGCTTTGATTCGGCATTTCCCTTCCTTGTTATCGTCTTGCTTTCTCTTCTTATAGGGCTTATCGTTTTCGGTTCAGTTTCACTTATTTATAATTCATTTTCAATATCCGTAAGTGAACGCACAAAGCAGTTCGGTATTCTCAAAAGTATAGGTGCAACCAAAAAGCAGATAAGAAAATCTGTTCTTTACGAAGCATCGGTGCTTTGCAGTATCGGCATACCGATAGGTCTCATCTCAGGTTGCTTGGGCATTGCTATAACATTCTACTTCTTAAGTGATTCAATCGCAACCTTCCTTGCAGAGCTTACAGACCTTAAAATGCGGTTTGTGTTCTCGCCTGTGGCAATCATTGCCGCAAGCGTAATAGGCTTTGTGACAGTAATCATCTCAGCATATATTCCTGCGAAAAAGGCAATAAAAATTAACCCCATTGAATCTGTCAGACAGTCAAATGAGATTAAGGTCAACCGTCGAAGTATTAAGGTATCTCCGCTTACCGAGAAGCTTTTCGGCTTTGAAGCAACACTGTCGTCAAAGTATTTTAAAAGAAACAAAAAGAAATACCGTGCTACAGTTTTTTCACTTTTTGTTTCCGTTGTCCTGTTCATTTCCGCTTCTTCACTTTCGACGTATTTTACCGATATTGTTGCAGCCGAAAGTCAGGATATGAATTATGATGTTGCCATAAACATTTACAATTACGACGATGACTATAATCCTTTATATGAAACAGATGAATTCAGAAACAAGCTGTATAACGGATTGAAATCCGTTAAAGGAATTGATGAGTTTACACTTACCGAAAAGATGACCACGGAATATAACCTTGATAAAAAATATATTTCGGAAGAATACCTTGATATGATGAAAAAGGAAGTTGAGAGATATTCGGATGAAGTTCAAAATCAGTATTACGGAATGTTCAAATATATCTTTATCGATGATGACGCTTTCCGAAGGATTCTCAAAGAGGAGGGTCTCAACGAAGAGGGATACTTTGACAAAGAAAATCCGAAAGCCCTTGTTTATGATATGGGTACCTATATCTACCAGAACGATAACAAAGAAAAGGTTTATATAATACCTTTCCTTAATACGGACGATATTTCTTCAAATATTGAGATAACAAATATCCTTCCTCGTTTTACAGAGAATGATGTAGACTACCATTATATAGGGGAAACAACGGTAAAAGACGGTGTAACATATTATGTTTATGATATCGGCCGTGACGAGGGCGAAGAATTTGACGAGTCAACAAAGCGTTACCTGCCCGAAGAAAAGGCCGTACATAACATTAAGATTTCAATCGGTGCGGTTATCGACGAAAAGCCGTATTTTGCAGACCATAACACAAACCTTATTTACCCTGAATCTGTAAGAGAAGGCATAATGCTTGATGAATACAGCCAGACACACGCTTTTATTCTTTGCGAGGACCACAGCAAGGTTGCAAGTGACGTAAGCCGACTTATCAAGGATATCGGCGGAGACAGAAACCACATCAGTGTTGCCGATTACGCAGCAGAAATTGAAAGCATAAGAGCGCTTGTAACTATCGCAAAGGTTATGGCATACGGATTTATCATCCTCATTTCCGCTATCGCCGCAGCAAATGTCTTTAACACAATTTCAACCAATATTTCTCTGAGAAGACGGGAGTTTGCAACACTCAAATCCGTCGGTCTTACAAGCAAGGGTATGAGAAAGATGATGACATTTGAATCTATCCTTTACGGCGTAAAGAGTCTTATGTTCTCGCTTCCGGTTTCATTGGGAACGACATATCTCGTATATCTTGTAGCTTCGGACAGCGGTTACGAAATGCCGTTTTATATCCCGTGGGACAAATTTATTATAGCTATCGCAAGCGTATTCATAATCGTTGTACTCAGTATGATTTATTCAATCAAAAAGGTGAACAAGGAAAACACGGTCGATACGCTCAGAAACGAGAATATATAAAGTGAAACGATAATGTATTAAAGCAAGGAGCAAATCTGATGAAATATATAGATAATAGTGACAAACATTTGATGTCAATCTTACCCGGTGTTATTTCAGAAAAGCTTAACAAAGAAGCTGTTAAAATCAGATTTATCGGTGGCGGAAGCTACGGCAGAGTTTATAAAGCAACACTTTCCGATGGTGAAAGCATTGCAGTCAAGGGTTATAAACTTCAGGGTATGCACACTGAAGAAGCCTATCAACTTGATTTTTTGTCAAAAAATACAAGTATTAAAATGCCGGAAGTCCTTTTTGCATATGAAGATGATGATACTGCAATTTTAGCCATGAGCTTTGTTGAGGGGCAAAATGTATTAAATCCCATCTATTTATTAAAAAGCAAAAAACAAAAACAACGATTTGCTGATGAGGTTATTGCAGGTATGCTCCAATGGCATAGTGTTACAAATGACAAGTTTGGTTCTTTATCAAATCCGACCTATGATAGCTGGTATGATTATTATAAAACAGAAAAACAGGAGCCTTGGCTTAAAGCATTGAACAAATTAAGTGATAACGGGAAATTCAGCAGAAAGAAAATGCAGCTTCTTTATGATGCAACGGAGCTTTTTAACTCTTTGCCTAAGGAAAACACTACTCCCGTACTTATTCATGCCGACCTTAATATTATGAATATAATGGCTGACACAAAGACATTTATGCTTACTGCATTTATAGATCCATGCGGTAGCATATGGGCAGACAGAGAATACGACCTGTTTCAGCTTCGCAATATGTGGGGCGATGCCTACGGTCTTTATGAAACCTATAAAAGAAAGTATCCGCTTTCTGAATTTGCTGATTTTAGGGTCGCCTATTACGGTGCAATGCTTGAAGTATCAATGAGACTCAAAGGCGGCCATACCATACCTCTTTGGGAAGATCTGAATTTTGCACGATTGAAAAAAGAGATAAAAAAAATAAAAGAAAAAATTTAATTTACACAAACAACCTATTAAACATCTCGTGGTGTCGGCGAAAACCGACACAATATTTGAAAAACAAAAATAGCGGTAAGGGATTGACACCTTACCGCTAATCATTTATTTGTATATTAGTTCATTACAAACTATTTCTCTTGCTTGCGATTGAATGTTATTCAATTTATTCACCCACATCATTTGGTTTTCTGCTTTCAGTTGTTCGGTAACACCCTTAGCCTTTTTCATCTGCTCAACAAGAGTATCAAATATATTTCTTGCCTGCTTTTCAACCTCGGCACAGTGTTGATAAAGTTTGCCTTGAGTAAGCAGGGTTGTAAATAACACCTTATTGTGTTTAAACAGGTAATCTTTATGTAACATGCCCCATTTACCAAGGCGTATATTTGCTTCTTCGGGTGGGAGTGTGAGATTTGGTATCATATAATCATTAACCAGTCTGTATGTAATATTTTTCATAATTGCATTATCCTTTCATATTCTTAACAAATGTGTCGTTTTTGATTTATTGAAGAAACTATAAAACTCTCTGATACAAGCAAGAATATGTGTCTGACTGTCGGTTAACTGATATGAAAAATTGAATCCGTTATCAACACTCGTACCAAATCAGATACCACTATTGATACAATTTGTGTTGATAGTGGTATCGTTGTTTTATATAGTATTTAAGCCATTTATGAGAATTGAGCGTTGCATTTTGGGAACTATCCACTCCCCTCTTGCAACGCTTTTTATTGGTTATTAAGTTGATTAGTAAGAAAGTCTGCCTTACCTATCGTTAAATTACTGATAATCGTTATTTTTACTGCTTTATAATGATTTAATACATTCTCTTGGTGTTTTGCCAAAGTGATTTTTGAATGAGATATTGAAATTACGAATAGTTGAGAATCCGCAAAGCCGTGAAATTTCAGTAATTGTATATTTTTTCAATTTCAAAAGTCTTATTGCTTCATTAAGCCTGTATTCATTAACTATATCGGCAAAATTTCTGTTGAAACAATCCTTAAAAATTGCAGAAGCATATGAATAACTATACCCCAATTCATTTGCTAAAGATTTTAGTGTGATTTGTTCC
>CALCTT010000045.1 GCA_937906895.1 uncultured Clostridia bacterium
ACTCAAAGCCAATCAAGAAAGAGGATTACTGCAGACCTGTTCTTCTTTGTGAATACGCTCACGCTATGGAAAACAGCCTTGGTAATTTCCAGGAATATATGGATGACTTTGAGGCTTATGACCACATGTGTGGCGGATATATCTGGGACTTTGTTGACCAGGCTATCCGTAAAAAGACAGACGATGGTGACCAGTGGCTTTACGGTACTGACTTTGAAAAATATGAACCGGGCAGATATACTCATTTGCCAAACACAACTGCTATGACAGGTTCAAATACATATTTCAACGCTAACGGTATTATCACCGCTGACAGAAAGCCTCATCCATCATACTTTGAAGTTAAGAAGGTTTACTGTGAAATCAAGGTTAAGGAAAAAGATTTAGAAAAAGGCGAATTCACTCTTATCAACAAGAAGCTCTTTACTGACCTTTCTGATTTTGAGTTCAAGTGGAGCTTACAGGCAGAGGGTATAGAAGTACAGAGTGGTGTTGTTGACATTAACTGCGGTCCCCTTTCACAGGTTGACTTTACAATTCCTTATGACCTTAATTCTCTCCCTGAAAAAGAATGTGTTCTTATTATTTCTTACCTTAACAAAACTGCAAAGCCTTGGTGTGAAGCAGGATATGAACAGAGCTTTGACCAGTTCATTGTAAAGGAAGCAAAAGCTGAAGAAAAGAAAGTTGATGGTAATGTTACTTTCGTTAAGAATGACAATGCTGTTTTCGTAAATGGTGAGAATTTCAGCGTTAAAATTGACGGTGGTAAAATTGCATCTCTTAAATATGACGGTAAGGAATACTTGAAATCCCCTGTTGCACCTAACTATTTCCGTGCACTTACAGATAACGATTTCTCAAACCTTAACTTTATTCCGTTCTTACTTCCGTTTACACCATATCTTAACTGGCAACGAGCAACAAACAGTGCAAAAGGCACTGTTAAGAGTGTTGAAAAGAACAGCAAAGGACAGCTTGTTGTTACAATTAACTGGAGCGTTCAGTTCTTCTCAGGTGTTACATCTGTATTTGTGATAAATGCTGACGGTAGTCTTGAAATTACTCATACAGGTACACCAAAGGCACTTAATCTTACTCGTTTCGGTACTATGATGGGACTTCTTCGTGAATTTGACCAGGTTAAATGGTATGGTCGTGGTCCTCAGGAAACATATTTCGACAGAAAAACAGGTGGTAAGATTACAATCCACGAAAAGAGTGTTGCTGACCTTGAGCATCACTATATGCGACCACAGGAAAACGGTAACCGTACTGATGTAAGATGGGTTGAAATCAGAAACAAGGAAAATCAGGGCCTTCGCTTTGAGGCTATGGGTGACACTCCAATCTGTTTCAGCGCTTGGCACTATACACAGGACCAGCTTCACAGAGCAAAGCATATCCACGAATTACCACACTATGACATTACAACATTCAATGTTGACCTTAATCAAATCGGTGTTGGTGGCGATATGCCAGGTGATGCACAGGTTCGTGAAAAGTATCAGATGAAACCAAATAAGGGATACACATACACATTCCGAATTTCACCAATTAGATAAGTGCAAAATTCAAAATGCAAAGTGCAAAATTAACCCCGAACAGGAAATCCTGCTCGGGGTTTTCACTTTATAGCTTTTATGCTTCTATTTTTTCAAAATGATACATTTCTTTTGTGTTTTCTTGTGTTACATCAATTACCGTCAATGTGCATGATGGAATTAAATCATCAGGATGTGATGCACTGTATCCGCTCACACTACTCAACTGATAATATCTTCCGTTATAGAAATGGCACATATTGTTACTGTGAACATGACCTATTGAAATAAGAGAAATGTATTCATTATCTGCTGTCATTTCATCAAACAGTTTGTTTTCTGTGATTGTATCAAGTGCATACACATACGCAGACGGAAAGCCTTCATATGCTTCACCTTTTTCAAAAGCATCTTTAAATGCAGGTGTATTCATATGGAAAAATACACTTGTTTTTACTTCTCTGCTTTCAATTCCATCAAGCAACCAATTAATTTGACTTTCTTTTATGTAGTCATATTTTCCTATTGCCTTAATTGTTCTTGCATTGCTATCCATAATAGCGAGTGAATGTGACAACTTACCTTCATATTCAAGGTCAACAAAGTATTGCATATCTCCGTCAACGTCTTTTTCATTTCCACAGACAAAATTTCCATACTGCATAAGATATGCAATAACATCTTCGTTTTCCCCGTCAATTTCACTGTCGTTATTACCGGGAATAAATGTCCAAGGAATATTATAACTGTCAACAAGGTCAGCAAAAATCTTTAACCCACCATATTTATCATAATCAGAAACAAGATTAAACCCATCAACTATATCACCGTTGGCAACAATAAAATCACAAGGTGTTTTATCAAGAATAGCTTTTAAATCAGTTATTGTTTTTTTATCATTTTCGCAAGTGCCGTTGAAAAAGTGAGTGTCGTTGATTTTTAAAACAGTAAACTTTCCGTCATCACCCACATCATATGTAATTGAATTTTGATTGTATATTTCTTCATAACTATGTGCAAGGTCTTTTGGTCCATTGAAATTAAAACGATATAAAACATATCCGCCAAAAGCTCCGCCACAGACAATTACAACTGCTAAAACAACTGCAATTGCTTTTATTATAGCTTTCTTATTCATAGCATCATCTCCTATAATCATTGTATTTTTTCTAATACTATTTCCTATAATATATCGCAAATTGAGATAATTGTCAATATCTCGTTATGTGATACTGTAAAATCCTTTTTAAGGTGATTATTATGAGATTAAAAGATTTGCGTGAAGACAACGATGTAAAACAAAAAGAACTTGCAGAATATCTTAATATAAAACAAAATACCTATTCACAGTATGAAAATGGTAAACGTGAAATTCCATTAGATACATTGTGTAAATTAGCAGACTACTATAACACAAGCATTGATTATCTTATCGGCAGAACTGACAACCCAAACAGGATATAAATATGGCGTACAGAGTAAAAAACTGTACGCTTTATTATTGAAAATACACTTAGTATGATGTATAATTTCACTATGATGAAAAGGAGGAAATTTTATGAAATCAATCCGTTCAAAAATTGTTGCAGTTGTACTTGTGCTTTCATTACTTTTCTCTATGACTGCATTTTATGCAACTGCTATCGAAACACCTTGTAGCTGTGATAATTGTCCGTCAATCGTTATTCCAGGTCTTTTTCAGTCAGATGTCCGTTACCTTGACGAAAATGGTGAGCCAATGCTAAATTCTGAAGGTGAGCCATATTCAGCTCCGTTCTTTATGGAAGCAACAGGTGATGTTGTGAAAAAGGCACTTGAAGAAGCTTTAATTCCGTTAGCATCATTGCTCATAACTCAGCAGGATTTTGAAAACCGTTGTGCAAATGCTATTGCTGATGTTTTAGGCTGGGCATTATTCAGCAATCTTGAATTAGATGAATATGGTCGTAATATCAAGAATATTCAAGCTGATAAATATGAAACAAGTGTTGCAAATCTTACTGCGGAACAGAGAGAATATATTTTTGACCAGATTCCGCTTTATGATTATGTGGAAACAGCAGGTTCTGACCATCTTTATTTCTTTTCTTATGTTCACACAGGAAATATCTATGACACTGCAAATGAGCTTTATGAGCTTATTCAGATAGCAAAAAAAGAAACAGGTCATGATAAAGTAAATCTTGTGCCGATAAGTCAGGGTGGCTCTATCGAAAATGCACTTATGCAGTTATATATTGACAAGGGTGAAGAATTCAGTGACGATGTAAACAGAGTGTGTTATGTTGTTCCTGCTGCTGACGGTGCATGTATCCTTGGTGATATTTATCGTTACGGTTTTATCGACGACCCTGAAGCACTTTACGGTTATATGGTTCCGTCACTTATGGACGAAGAAAGTCAATATCTTGCATATATTATCAACATTATTCTTCGTATATTCCCTGAAGCAGACCTTAACAATATCCTTGATACTGCTGTACATACACTTGTTGAGGATTATTTTGAACGTTCAACATGTCTTTGGGGGCTTATTCCGTCATATGATTATCCCGTATGCAGAGAAATGTATTTAAGTGACCCTGATGATATTCACATCCGTGAGCAGACAGATTGGTATTACAACGCACAGGTTAATTCAAGAGAATACATTCTTGATGCACAGTCTAAAGGTGTAGAATTTTTTGACATTGTTGATTACAACTATGTTCAGTACAAGATTTTTGATAACTGGGATAATATGAACAGTGACGGTATTATTCATACTGATTCCGAGTCCTTTGGTGCAACTTCCGTAGCAGTAGATGTATCGCTTCCCGATGATTATGTTCAGGCAAATACCTATTGCACTGACCCTGAAAATCATAACCACATTGATGAAGGAAGACTTCTTGATGCATCATCAGGTATTTTGTGTGAACGCTCATTCTACTTTTTAAACCAAAATCACGAAAGCACTGCAAGTAATGACGTCATTATAAGACTTGTTACAAGAATTCTTACTGACTCATCTTTTGACAACATTTATTCTGACCCTGCATTTCCACAGTTCAATTATGCAAGAAATTCCATTGATGCCATTGAGTTTTATGAGGAATGGAAAAATTATGACACATCAACTTTAGATGAAGTAACAGCAAAAGAGTTCAACGAAGCATCCAATGAACTTGGTGCAGCAATTGAAAGCACTTATATGCCAACTGAAGAGTTTGAAGCTGCAGTAGAAAGATTTGAAAATGTAGTTTATATTATCGAAAATGGTGAACCGGAAGATACAAGTGAAGACGGTATTATGAAAGCAATTACAATAATTCTTCGCATTACAAACACGGTTATGTTTAAAATCTTCGGTGGAAACGGATTTTCAGATATGGTTCTTAAATAATAAGCTATATAAAGTATTAACTCCGTAAATTGGGGACAGCCCCCTCTTTACGGAGTTTTTTTAATAATACTTTCACTAATTACAAATCGGAGTTTGTAGGAATAATTCGGAATTTGTAATTATGGGTCTGCAACGCTGACTTTTAAGTGTAAAGTGGAAAACTGAAAACTGAAAACGAATGGTCTGCGACGCTGATTTTATTACAATTGCAACGCAGTTCACGTTTTCAATTTTACATTTTCAACTTTACACTTTGCGTTTTGCATTTTACACTTATAATTTTCCCGACAAATTATAATTTGTTGCAAAAATAAGGGTGAATGCTTAATGCAATCACCCCGTTATATATTATTTAATTACTGCTATTGTTTCTACTTCAACAAGTACGTCCTTTGGTAATTGTTTTGCCGCTACACATGAACGAGCAGGTTTAGAAGTGAAATATTCTGCATAGATTCCGTTGAATGTAGCAAAGTCTTCCATATTCTTAAGGAAGCAAGTTGTTTTAACAACATTTTCGAGGTCACTACCTGCTGCCTCAAGAAGATTTTTGATATTTTCGCAAACCTGTTTTGTCTGTCCTTCGATAGTTGTTGCTTCAATCTCACCGTTTACAGGATTAATTGCAATCTGTCCTGAAGTGAAAACCATATTTCCTACAACCTTTGCCTGTGAATATGGACCAATTGCTGCAGGTGCTTTATCTGTACTGATTGTCTTAATCATAATTAACTCTCCTTAAACTAATTTGTAGCCTTGTGATGTAAGTGCATTTCTAATCATTTCAATATGTTCAAAGTTTCTTGTTTCAAGCAAGATACGAAGATAGCAACCATTAATTTCTGAATTTTCTGATGCTCTTTCGTGATGGATTGAAATAACATTACCACCCAAATCGGCAATAATATTTGAAACACCTTTAAGCTGACCTGGTTTGTCAACAAGTTCGATTGTAAGTGAATATGTACGACCTGATGTCAAAAGACCTCGTTTGATTACACGAGAAAGAATTGTAACGTCAATATTACCACCTGAAACAAGACAGACAACTTTCTTTCCTTTAACATCGATTTTATTGAACATTACTGCTGCAACTGAAACTGCACCTGCACCCTCGGTAACAAGCTTCTGCTGTTCAATAAGTGCAAGAATTGCCGTTGCAATTTCGTCATCGGAAACTGTTACAACTTCGTCAACAAATTTCTTTACATACTCAAATGTATTTGCACCGGGTTCTTTAACTGCGATACCGTCTGCGATAGTTGACACATTGTCAAGACGCTCAATTTTATCGTCCTTGATTGAGTTATACATACTTGGTGCACCTTTTGCTTGAACACCATAAACCTTAACCTTAGGATTAAGTGCCTTAATTGCAAATGAAACACCGCTTATGAGTCCGCCTCCACCGATTGGCACAACAACTGCATCAGCATCAGCAAGCTGGTCGAGAATTTCAAGACCGATTGTGCCCTGACCTGCGATTACATCGTCGTCATCAAACGGATGGACAAAAGTATAACCTTTTTCGTCACGGAGTTGTAAAGCCTTATTATAAGCGTCATCATAAACACCTTCAACAAGGCAGATATCAGCACCATAACTCTTTGTTGCCTCAACCTTTGAAATAGGAGCACCGTCAGGAAGACAAATAAGTGACTTAATGCCGTTCTTTGTTGCCGCAAGAGCCACACCCTGAGCGTGATTTCCCGCTGAACAGGCAATAACACCTTTCGCCTTATCTTCAGCTGACAACTGACTGATTTTATATGCTGCACCACGAACCTTGAAAGAACCTGTTACCTGAAGATTTTCGGTTTTAAGATAAACTTCACAGTCAGGGTTGATTTTCGGTGCATAAATCATATCTGTTTTACGGATAATGTCTTTTAATACAAAAGACGCATGATAGATTTTATCGAGTGTTACCATAATATTACTTCTTTCTAAAAAAGATTAGGGTTATTCTAACACAATAAAGCAGTAAATTGCAATAGAAAAGTTAAAAAAGACAAAAATAAAGCCCGTATAAATACGAGCTTTAAATTTATTAGTCAACTGTAACGCCACTTGTTTCTCTTTTCTTTGCAAGTGCTTCAATGATGTTTTTCTTTTCCTGTCCTGCAATCTTATAGAAGAACATTGGAATCGCACAAAGAAGCATACTGATACCCGGAACGATTGATACAAGTGAGAACATTGCAAATCTCATTTCAGGTGGCATATCAAGCGCTGACACAACTGCAGTTGATGAAAGCATTTGTGCAGGGTCAAGACCGATTACCATATACATAATAACAATACCTGATGTTGCGAAAGCATTACCGATTTTATTGATAAAGCCCTGACAAGCTGCACCAAGAGCATTGTCACGGAAACCTGTTGTAAGCTCCATATAGTCAAGACAGTCACCAATCATTGCGAGGCTGACTGTATTGATAACACCAAGCGGAATACAAGAAATGATGATGAACGGAATACAAGCATAAAGATTCATTGTAAACCAACCAACAATTGTAGTTACGATACTTGCAACAAAGCCTGCAAGACATGTTGTTATAACAAGTTTCTTGTAGTCAAACTTTTTCATAAGTTTTGGCATAAAGAGTGTTGCACCAAAAAGACCTATAATCGAACTAATCTGGAAAACTGTTTTAACTGTTGAGATGCTTGATTCTATAGCAGCTATTCTTTCTGCTTCAGTTGCAAGAGTTGCAAGGTCAGGACCAATATAGAATGAGTAACGGGCAACGTGAATTGCAGCAGCAGAAACCATATAACGACCACTTGACAGAACACCCATCAAAAGAACGAGCACGAGTGGTTTACACTTGAAAACTCGTGAAAGCTGTGACGGTTCACCCTCCTGACGCTTACGGACAGGCATCTTTACTCTTTCCTTAACACCTGTGCATGCACGAGCATAAAGAATTGAACCAAGGCCAACCGTAACTATTGCCATAATGAGATATTTTCTCTTCTGTGATGTGAGGAAATCGATTGGTTCTGAAGAATTTTCAACCCACGCTGCAATAATAAATCCTACAACAAGGAAAAGAACTTCAGGAACTGCAGAACCGATTGAGTTGAAAATCTTACTTACTGAAATAACAGAGCTTCTTTCCTCTGAATCTGGTGTCATAACATTTGGGAGTCCCCAGAACGCAACGTCACCGACTGTGTAAAGCATACCCCATGCAACATAGACGATTGCTGAATAAATCATCAACTGTGTTTTATCAAGATTAGGGCTTAAATACATAAGTAATGTTACAATTGCAATCGGAATCAATGCAATACGAATGAACGGAAGCATTTTTCCGCTTTTCAAATTGCTTCTGTCAACAATCATACCCATAAGCGGGTCATTGATAGCATCCCATACTCTTGCCAAAAGCATAAGCAAAAGCACAAACATTGGTGTCAACTGCAATACGTTAAGGTAATAGTCACTGATATAGCTTGACATAAGTGCATATATCATACCCTGACCTAAACCTGCAACGCAGAATGCAGTCATTTCACTTTTCTGTACATATTTTTTCTGTTCCATATATCTTTCTCCTTTGGTTTATTTATCACATAAGAATTGATAATGCTAAAACAAACTGTGCACTGAAATAAAGTGTGTGATTAAGAACCACATTTTTACTTGTGTTACCACCCTTAAGGAAATAAACGTGTGAAAGCACAAGGTCGGAAAGTGCAAACAAAACAGTTCCGGCAGCCATCAATACAAATCTCCAAAAGCTTTCCGGTGTTTCATCACCTTTGAGCATCGGTAAGAATACAAAGTAGTTTCTTACATTAAGACAGAGAGTTACAGTAAACATTGTAACAACGGAATAGGCAAATACAAGAGCATTGAACTTTCCGTAATTGAAATCCTTTTTTCTGTCGATAAAACGAGTGATAATCGGCACTGCTACTGCACCAAGGAATGCAAGTGCAATCTGCCACGGAATAATTTTAGGATAAGCGGCCAGAATACCTGCTATATAGAAAAGATGTCCTATAAAAAAGCATATCATACCTGCAAAGGTATAAGGCTCATCATAATCTTTATGTACAAATTTAAGGTCAAGCCAAATATCTCCTGCAAGTCCGAAAATAAGTCCCACAACAATAAAAATGCCGTAATAATAATTATCAAGAGACATAGATAATGCAATTATTGACGACAAAATAAATGTCAGCGACGCTGATGTCTTTAAAAACAGGGCTTTAACTCCGCCCTCACGGACTCTTACAACAAGGAATCCGATTACGAACAGAACATACATTACAAGTGAAACAAAATATAATGTTTTCAGCATAAGTAACCATCCTTTTTCATAAATTCATAAACATACAAAAATTATACCAATAATTGCAAGGAAATGCAACTATCAGTATAATTAAAAAACATTTTATTATTTTGTGTTTATTTAAGTAACAATGTGCTTGCAAATGTGAACTGTGCTGCGTAATAAAGAAGATGGTTCACAACAACATTTGTTTTTGTATTTCCGCCCTCTTTGAAATAAATGTTTGAAAGCACCAAATCAGAAAGTGTGAATAAAACAGATGCAATTGAAAGCATAAGTAAATCCAATGAAAATCCTCTGAAAATCATCCCGAAAATTGCAGTGAACATTGTACATGAAAGGAATATACCATAAAGGAAAAGAATTTTCTTATATCTTCCGTATTTAACACCCATTGGCTTTTCAAGTAAAAGAGTTACAGTTGCGAAAATTACAGATGCCACAATGTTGATAATAGCATACCACCATTCAAACTCACCTTCACCATATTTAAAGGCTACGGCAGGAATATAGAAAACATGGTTTGCAATAAAGCATATAATACCCGCATAGGTATAAATGTGGTTATGCTGTTTATAAACATATTTCATATCAAGCCACACATCACCCAACAAGCCGAAAATCAGCCCCATAATAACAAGGATGCCGTATTCCATATTCTTATTATTATAGGCAAATGCTGAAAAAGCAGTTCCTATAAAGCAAACGGAAGCACCGGCTTTAGTAAACATCGCACCGATTCCGCCACGCATCACACGCATAATAAGGAATGCGATAGTTACTAAAACACCTACAATTACAGCTGCTGCATATATGTAATGATACATAAACAATCCCCCTATTCTTCCACAAATTCCCTATAAGCATATTATAATGTTAATTTTTTAACAATTCAATATAAAAAATGCACAAAAATCAGTTCTGTTTTTTGACAACACCATATTCGTCATCAAGTCTGAAATATGGACAATGGTAATTTGGTGTTGTTAAAAATCGCATCATTTCGTCTTCATCAAGGTTTATGTCACAACAGTATTCCTCAAGTTCATCATCAAAATAATAGTTTACACAATTTTCACACTGACTCATATTATACTTCTCCCACAAGTTCATCATAAGGTTTTCTCTTTTTAGGAGGCACTGCACTTCCCTCTTTTACATATCCTAAAGAAACCACAAGTCTTACAGGATTTTTAAGTCCACAAATCTGACGGATTTTCTTATCGTCAAACCAACCTAAAATACAAGTTCCCAAGCCCTGTGCGGTTGCTTCTGCAGTTAAATATGCCGTTGCAATACCAATATCAATTGAACGATAGTCATTGTTCTTGACTTTTGAACCTATGCCCGCTGTCTTGTTATAACTTTCTTCTGAAATCACAATCATGACAGGAGCATCTGTTGTAAATTTGTTCATACCCATACTCTGTGTTGCTTTTGCAACCTCCTTTGCCTTTTCACCTTTACAAACCGTAAAATGATAAGGCTGACTGTTACATGCAGACGGAGAAAGAACAGCACTTTCCAAAATCACTTTGATTTTTTCGTCCTCTACTATCCTATTCCCATCATACGCACGACATGAATAACGATTGTTTGCTATTTCTGTAAAATTCATAATATCACCCATTTGATTTTATCATAGATTGCAAATTATCGCAATAAAAAAGTACAAAGTATGGAACAAGTAAATAGTGTTACAAATTATAATTTATCGGAATAATATGCAATTAATATATTTCGGGTAGGGCGGGGTCTTGACCCCGCCCTACCGTGATATCAACGGGTATTGGTTTATCCCCACAAACTCCAAATTATCACTTTGTTTTGCACTAAAAAAGGAAGACAACTTCCGCAGAAACTGTCTTCCAATTCATTTTTATTAAATTATAGCTTCATTGCTACGTCCCAAGCACCCCAGATAACAGTACGGAGGTTACCGACTTTGTTTGCATCGCCGATTACGTGAACATGTTTGCTCTTTTCTGCAATCGGAGCAGACTTGTATCCAACTGAAAGGATAACGCTGTCAGCTTTAACATCAACTGTTTTGCCATCTTTAGTTGCAATCGTTACGCCGTCGTCACGGATTTCTGTTGTCTTACTTTCAAGATATACAGGAACTTTATTTGTCTTGAAGAAATCACGGAGATAGCTTGTGTTCGCAAGAGCCACACCGGGAGTTGTGATAAGGTCATCCTGCATTTCAACAATAACAGGTTTTTTGCCCTGAAGATAAAGTTCATAAGCGATTTCACAACCTGTAAGACCACCACCGATAATAACAACATTGTCACCAACAAGGCTGTTATCAAGAAGGAAATCAACTGCTTCAACAGCTTTTTCAGCACCCTTAATCGGAATCTTATTAGCAACTGAACCTGTTGCAACAATAACTTCGTCAGCACCTAATGAAGCAATATCCTTAACTTCTGTATTCATATGAATCTTGATTGCATCGTAACGCTTGATTTCACGGTTATACCAAGCAATAAGGTCACGGTCTTTTTCTTTATATGATGGAGCAGCTGCAGCGATAAATACACCACCAAGCTTTCCACTCTTTTCATAAAGATCAACCTTATGACCACGCTGTGCACAAACCATAGCAGCTTCCATACCACCGATAC
>CALCTT010000046.1 GCA_937906895.1 uncultured Clostridia bacterium
CATTGGTTTCTTCATACGCAACTGCCCATTCCCTAGATGCAAGATCATCTTCCGTCTTATTTGTCTCTGCAAGTTCCTTAGTAAATGGAACAAAATACGCAATTACAATACTCGCATCTTCTAACACTTCATCTGGTGTTCCATGATTTTCCCCAATCAGATGCTTATATTCTGCAATCAATGGATGCTTTGCATCTGCAAAACCAACCAATGTACCGACTGCATTCACACCAGACTCAGATGGTACATTCTGTGAATAAATAAATCCTTTATCACCATTTGCCATTTTCGGTGGTTCTGATGCAATCATAACTACATTTTGAATCGTTGCATTTTCTATCGCACCAAAAAGTCCTGTATACTGATTTCCACTTTCTAAACGGTAATCAATAATACGATTTCTCTGTCCGTCATAATTATGTTGGAATTTTTGTATTTCATCTCCAATCGGCTTATTAATCGTTGAACTTGTTATATTATAATAACGAAGCCGTCAAATCGGCGGCTATATGGCGGCATAGCTTAGTTGGCTAGAGCGTCCGGTTCATACCCGGAAGGTCACAGGTTCAAGTCCCGTTGCCGCTACCAAGGGACTGAACAAGTCCCTATATATGGCCCGGTGGTCAAGCGGTTAAGACACCGCCCTTTCACGGCGGTAACACGAGTTCGATTCTCGTCCGGGTCACCACGAATAAGCATCGCAACGGCGGTGCTTTTTTCTTTTGCAAAATAAATATGTAAAGAATCGAACTCGAGAGAGTTTTGGCGTTAAGAAAACAATTCGGTGAATTGTTTTTAGCCAAAAGCGGTGAGGGCGTAAGCCGAGCCATCAGTATGCAAGGCATAGCCGCAGCAGACGTTCGATTCTCGTCCGGGTCACCACGAAGAAGCATCGCAACGGCGGTGCTTTTTTCTTTTGCAAAACAAATATGTAAAGAATCGAACTCGAGAGAGTTTTGGCGTTAAAATAACAGTCCACAAGTTGGGCTGTTATTTTTTTATATTCATCCTCTGCTTTCACTTTTGATTTACACTTAAATAATTATTGACTTTACTGCATTAAAGTTATATAATTATTAAGAATATAAATTTTTATAAATTTTTGGCTTGGAGTGGAATTTATGAGCATTACAAAATCTGTTTTTGGTGTGACAAAAGACGGCAAACAGGTTGACTCTTTTCTCATTGAAAACAACAATAATATGAAGATTAACCTTATCACTTACGGTGCTACTTTACAGAGTATTCTCGTAAAGGATAAGGATGAAAACGAGCTTGATTTGTTACTCGGTTTTGACGATATGGACGGATTCGAGAATCGTCACGATTATCAGGGTATGATAGTAGGTCCTGTTGCAAACAGAATTTCTGCAGGCGGACTTACAATTGACGGAGTTAAAGTTCCCGTTACAACTACTCACGGTGATGTTACATTGCACAGTAACGGAGAATTTTCACAGGCTGTATGGGATGCCATTATCGTTGACTCTGATTCAGTTGAGTTCTCATATTTCAGTGCTGACGGTACTGAAGGCTTCCCGGGTAACAAAAAGGTTACTGTAAAATATACTCTTACTGATAAAAACGAGATTATTATGGACTATACAGCAGTATCTGATAAGAAAACTGCATTCAACCTTACTAATCACGCTTACTTTAACCTTAAGGGCTATCAGAATGGCGATATTCTCGACCATACTCTTTACATAAATGCTGATGCGTTCACACCAATGGGTGAGGGACTTGTTCCAACAGGTGAAATAAGAGATGTAACAGGTACTCCGTTCGATTTCAGAACTCCTAAAACTATTGGTCAGGATATCGGTGCAGATTATGAACAGCTTGATGCAGGTAACGGCTACGACCACAACTTCTGCATTAATGATTACAATAAAGAACTTCGTCTTGCTGCAACTGTTACTGCTCCGAACGGTGTAAGACTTGATTGTCTTACAGATTTACCGGGTATGCAACTTTATGTTGGTAATTTTCTTGAAGGTAAAATCGGTAAAGCAGGCACTCCAATGGACTTCCGTTGTGGCTTCTGCCTTGAAACTCAGTATTATCCAAATGCTACAAATACACCAACATTCTATAACTGTGTGTTTGATAAGGATGAGGTTGTTAAGACTACGACAATTTATAAGATTACGGTATAATATAGTATTGTAGGGGACGGTGCCCACACCGTCCCGAATAAATCATCAGGTAACTAACAACGGGACGATGTGGGCATCGTCCCCTACATAAAAGGATGATATAATTATGGAAAAAACAAAACGAATTTATTTATCAGCACTTGTTTACAACCGTACAGGTGTGCTTTTACGAGTTGCGGGACTTTTTGCCCGTCGTGGATACAATGTTGTTTCTCTTACGGTTTCTGAAACTGAAAGTCCTGAATTTTCTCGTATGACTATCGTTTCTGACGTTGAGGAATACAAGGTTGCAATGGTTGAACAGCAGTTATCTCGTCTTGAAGAGGTTATCAAGGTTATCAATCTTGACGAAAGTCAGACAATTCAGTCTGAAATTCTTCTTATTAAAGTTCACGCACTTAATAAGGACAGAAAAAGAGTGCTTAAGACTATCAACGGCTTTGGTGCAAGAGTTATGGACATCGGTCATACAACAATTACTGCTGAAATGACAGGTCTTCCAAGTCTTATTGACAAATTTATTGATAAAATGGAAAAACACGGAATCTGTGAGCTTTCTCGTTCAGGTCTTACTGCTCTTGAAAGTGGCGACCGTAACATAAAAGGAGTAGAGTAATATGGGAATGACAATGACACAAAAAATCCTTGCAGCACACGCAGGATTGGAAAGCGTTGAAGCAGGACAGCTTATCAATGTTCGTCTTGACCTTGTTATGGGTAATGATGTTACAAGTCCTGTTGCAATCAACGAAATGAAAGCAAAAGGCTTTACTGATGTATTTGACAGAGAAAAAATTGCTCTTGTTATGGACCATTTCACACCTAACAAGGACATTAAATCTGCTGAACATTGTAAACAGGTAAGACAGTTTGCAAGAGAATATAAAATCAAGAATTTCTTTGATGTAGGACAGATGGGTATTGAACACGCATTGCTTCCTGAAAAAGGAATCGTTATCAGCGGTGATACAGTTATCGGTGCTGACTCTCATACTTGTACATACGGTGCTCTCGGTGCATTTTCAACAGGTGTCGGCTCAACTGATATGGCTGCAGGTATGATTTCAGGTATGGCTTGGTTTAAAGTTCCGTCTGCAATCAAAGTTAATGTTACAGGTAAGTTCAATAAATGGGTTAGCGGTAAGGATTTGATTCTTCACCTTATCGGCAAAATCGGTGTTGACGGTGCACTCTATCGTTCACTTGAATTTACAGGTGACGGAATCGCAAATCTTTCAATGGACGACCGCTTCTGTATTGCAAATATGGCTATTGAATGTGGTGCGAAGAACGGTATTTTCCCTGTTGACGAAAAGACACTTGAGTATATGAAAGGCAGAACAGACCGTACTCCTGTTATTTTTGAGGCTGATGAGGATGCTGTTTATGATGAAGTTATCAACATTGATTTAGGTGAACTGAAATCAACAGTTGCATTCCCACATCTTCCTGAAAATGCTCATATCGTTGGTGAATTTGACAAGATTTATGTTGACCAGTCAGTTATCGGTTCTTGTACAAACGGTAGAATTGAAGATATGCGTGCTGCTGCAGAAGTGCTTAAGGGCAAAAAGGTAAACGAAAATGTTCGTTGTATCGTAATTCCTGCAACACAGAATGTTTATCTCCAATGTGTAAGAGAAGGTCTTGCTGAAATCTTTGTGGAAGCAGGTGCCGTATTCTCAACACCAACTTGCGGTCCTTGTCTTGGCGGTCATATGGGTATTTTAGCTGCTGAAGAAAAGGCAATTTCTACTACAAACCGTAACTTTGTAGGTCGTATGGGACATCCTACAAGTGAAGTTTATCTTGCAAGTCCGTATGTGGCTGCTGCAAGTGCAATTACAGGATACATTTGTACTCCAGAGGAGGTACTCTAATTATGAAAATTCAAGGTTCAGTACATAAATACGGTGACCATGTTGATACAGACGTTATTATTCCTGCAAGATATTTGAATACTGCTGACCATAAGGAATTGGCAGCACATTGTATGGAAGATATTGACAAGGATTTTATAAATAAGGTTAAAGACGGAGATATTATGGTTGCAGGCGTGAATTTCGGCTGTGGCTCATCCCGTGAACACGCTCCTATTGCTATTAAAGCTGCAGGTGTTTCATGTGTTATCGCAAAAACATTTGCAAGAATTTTTTACAGAAATTCTCTCAATATAGGACTTCCTATTCTCGAATGTCCTGAGGCTTGCGACAATATCGAAGCAGGTGACGAGGTTTCAGTTGACTTTGACAGCGGTGTAATCACAAACATCACAAAGGGTGTAAGCTTCAAGGCTCAGCCATTCCCTGAATTTATTCAGAATATTATTTCTAAGGGTGGTCTTTTAGCTTCGCTAAAATAAGTGGAAAATGGAAAACGGAAAGTGGAAAACGATTATATAATCAGCGTCGCAGACCCGATGTTTTACGTTTTCAGTTTTCAACTTTACACTTTTCAAGTCACACATTTCCCCAATTCCCATAAAATGTAATGTAATTACAATATGGGAAGGAGGAAATAATAAATGTGTAACTTCTTCGGTAACAACACTTGGTTAATTATCATAATCATCTTAATTCTTCTCTCTGATAATAACAACGGTGGTTGCGGTTGCAACAACGGCTGTAATAACGGCTGTGCTCGTAAGGACTACGATTGCTGCTGCTAAAATCAAATAAGTGAAAAATAAAATGATGTAGGGGACGGTGCCCACACCGTCCCGAAACGAAAAATACCATAATACTAAATAGCGGGTCGATGTGGGCATCGACCCCTACGATTTTATAACACTATGGAATACTACGAAATTACAAGAGAACCTGAAAAAGCGTTGCTCATTTCCGTTGACACGGGAGATTTTGATGCAGACGCTTCCATAGAAGAACTTACGCTCCTGACGGAAAGTGCAGGGGCTTCAGTTGTTGGCTCAATTATTCAGCGAAAAAGCACTCCTGACGGTGCAACATATCTTGGAAAAGGCAGATTGGAAGAAGCAAAGCTTTTTTGCGAAAATCAGGAAATCGACCTTATTGTCTGTGACGGTGAATTGACTCCGTCACAAATACGTAATATTGAAAACGCTACTGATGTTCGTGTTGTTGACAGAACACAGCTGATTCTTGATATTTTCGCATTAAGAGCAAAGACGAGTGAAGGTAAACTGCAGGTTGAATTAGCACAGCTCAAATATTCTTTGCCACGACTTACGGGTAAAGGTAAACAGTTATCTCGTCTTGGTGGCGGTATCGGTACACGAGGTCCCGGTGAAACAAAGCTTGAAAGCGACCGTCGTCACATTATGAGAAGAATGCACGCTTTACAGGAACAGCTTAACGAGGTTGAAAAAAGACGAGGCTTACTCCGTAAAAGACGAGAAAAAGACGGTGTTATTACAGTAGCATTAGTTGGCTACACAAATGCAGGAAAATCAACGCTTATGAATGCTTTGACAGATGCAGGAGTGCTCGCAGAGGACAAGCTTTTTGCAACTCTTGACCCAACCTCACGAAAACTAACACTTCCAAACGGACAGGATGTTATGCTCATTGATACGGTAGGTTTCGTCAGCCGATTGCCTCACGATTTGGTCAAGGCATTCAAATCAACTCTTGAAGAAGCAAGTGAAGCTGATGTGATTCTTAATGTCTGTGATGCATCTGACATTCATTGTAACGAGCATATCGAGATTACAACGGATATTCTCCGTGACTTGGGTTGCAAAGGTGACAATATCATTACCGTAATGAATAAATGTGACAAAGCAGAGAATGTTTTTGACCTTATTTCAATCGGTAAAACCGTTATGATTAGTGCACTCAACGGTGTCAACCTTGATTTACTCTTAAAGGAAATCGAAAAAGTCCTTGAACTCAAGAGTGTGACACTGGAACTTCTCATTCCTTTTTCAAAAGGTGGAGAAGTGAATTTCATCCGCAATAATGGTAAGATTTTAAGTGAAGAATTTACTGCTGACGGAACTCTTTTAAAAGTGATATTACCTGCAGAATATGCAGATAAATATAAGGAATATGTGGTGTAAACTATGAAGTTTGAAATTATAAAAGACCAATTCGTAAAAGACGGACAACCTATAAAACTTATTTCAGGTGCTGTTCATTATTTCCGTAATATGCCTGACACATGGTCAGATATTTTTAAGAAATTAAAGGCTATGGGTTGCAACTGTGTGGAAACATACTGTGCATGGAATATGCACGAGAAAATCCCGGGACAGTTCGATTTTACAGGAATTCTTGATATTGAAAAGTTTATCGAAATGGCACAAAATGAAGGTCTTATGGTTATTGTAAGACCGGGTCCGTATATCTGTTCTGAATGGGAATTCGGCGGACTCCCTTGGTGGATTCAAGCTGATGAGGATATGGAAATCCGTTGTATGAACGAAAAGTACATAGAAAGATTTGATATGTATCTTGATAAACTTTGTGCTGAAATCAAGCCATATCTCACCACAAATGGTGGCTCAATCATTATGGTTCAGTGTGAAAATGAGTACGGATATTACGGTGATGATAAGGAATATCTCAATTACCTTAAAAAAGGCTTTGAGGACAGAGGCATTGATGTGCCGCTTTTCACATCTGACGGTACTTCTATGACGGATTTGCTTGACGGTACTATTGACGGATGCCTTTCAACACTTAATTTCGGTAGCAGAGTTGAGGAAAACTTTAAAGCACACGATGAGCTTTTCCCTGAAATGCAAAAAATGTGTATGGAAATGTGGAATGGTTGGTTTGATGCCTGGGGTGACGAACACCATCACACAACATCAGCAGAGGACTATGCAAAAGTCGTTGACGATATGCTCACAAAAGGCAGTCTTAATATGTATATGTTCATTGGCGGAACTAATTTCGGCTTCACATCAGGTGCAAATCACTACGAAACATTCAAACCTGACGTTACAAGCTATGACTATGACGCTATGCTTACTGAATGTGGTGATGTGACACCAAAATATATGGCTGTTCGTGAGGTTATTAAGAAGCATATTGGTGAAGATTTACCTCCGATTCCTGCTGATAGAGAGAAAAAAGCATACGGCAGAGTTTCTCTTCCTGAAAAAACAGGCTTCTTCACAGCATTACCGTATCTTGCAAAACCAATCCATTCCGATGTTCCAAAATGTATGGAAAAATACGGAAACGGTTACGGATATATTGCTTACAGAACAACTCTTAACAGAGATTATGAAAACACTAAGCTTTCATTTGAAAGTCTTGGTGACAGAGCACAGATTTATATAAACGACGAACTGATTGATATTCTCTTTATCAATGACCGACTTGAAACAACATTCAGCGGTAAAAAAGGTGATGTGCTTACAGTCCTTTGTGAAAATATGGGCAGATGCAATTTCGGTGCAAAAATGATGCGTAAAAAGGGTATTGCAGGCAGATGTCTTTTTGATAGTCGAGTACATTTTAACTGGGATGTCTATACAATGCCTATGGATAATCTTCATAATGTTCCTTTTGAAAATAAGGAATTCAAGGAAAAATCAGCATTTTATCGTGGATACATCAATATCGAAAATCCAAAGGATACATTCTTGCTTCTTCCTGATTTCACAAAAGGTTTTGTTACAATCAACGGCTTTAACCTTGGCCGTTATTGGAAAATCGGACCACAGCAGACACTTTATGTCCCTGCATCGGTTTTAAAAGACGGTGAAAATGAGATTATCGTGTTTGAGTCCGACGGATTGAAAGGCGAAGCAGTTGTTGAGTTTGTTGATAAACCGATTTTAGGATAAGTGCAAAATTGGAGTTTATCGAGCACAATTCGTAGGGGCGGATGCCCACATCCGCCCGTTCCAAAGCCTGCCATTAAACTACAACGGGTCGCTGTGGGGTGCGGGTGTCCGATGGACACCTCTGCGAAGCAGAAGCACCGACCGAACCGGCAGGTGAGACTCAGCGCCCCCTACATTGTGAACATCCCGATAAATTATAATTTATTAACAAAATGTAAATAATTTAATTTTGACCTTGTTTGACCTTGACAAGGTCAATTTTTTTGCTATAATAATAATCAGAAAGGTCAAAGAAAGTCAAAGTCAAAAAGTGAAGGAGTGGAAATGTGAACATCAGTAACATAATAGCATCTATGATTCAGGAGATGCTGGAGGACGAGGGCTACACGGAAATTCAGCGAAATGAATTGGCACAGAAAATCGGTTGTGTACCAAGTCAGATAAATTATGTAATATCATCACGATTTACACCTGAACACGGTTACATTGTGGAAAGTCGTCGTGGTGGTGGAGGATATATTAAGATTACAAGGGCAACCTATGACAGAAATTCCCTTAAAATGCATTTAATCAACTCAATCGGTCAGAGTTTAGACGAAAACACTTGTCGTGCTCATCTTAAAAATCTTTATGACAGAGATATTATCGACGAAAAAACGGTGAAAATATTCTTGTCAGCATTAACGGGAAATGCTTATCGTGATATTCCAAGGGAATATGGCAACATTATCCGTGCATCAATATTTAAGCAAATGATTTTAAATGTTATTTAAATGCATATAAATGAATTCGCAAGAATTCAATTCATGGAGCATAAGCGAGAATTCATGGCATAAGCCAATTCAAGCGAAGCAATTCATCAGTCCGCTCCCTCCGTGAGGGAGCTGGCTGCGAAGCAGACTGAGGGAGTAAAATGAATTGCAACTGTGTTGCATGAATTGATTTCATCATGAATTGTACTATGTACATGAATTGCACCTGACGGTGCATTGTAAATAAGGAGTGAATAAATTATGTTATGTCAGAATTGCGGAAAATATGAGGCTACAACTCATGTTAAAAGAATTATAAACGGTGAAAGTGCAGAGGCGCATCTCTGCTCGGATTGTGCAAAGGCACTTGGTTACAATGATGTTTTTGGCGGTTTCGGTAACACATTTACCGATTTGCTGGGTTCATTCTTTGGTGAGCCACAGACAGCATCTTTAAGCTCACGAACAATCCGTTGTGAAAAATGCGGAAACACATTTCAGGATATTGTGAATAACGGAAAATTAGGCTGTGCGGACTGTTATGTGACATTTTATGACAAGCTTTTACCGTCATTACAACGAATTCACGGAAAAACAAAACACGAGGGTAAAAATCCTAAAGTAATCAAAACGGAAATAAACACCCAAGAAAACGAAATCGAAAAACTCGAAAACGAACTGAAAACTGCAATAAATGAACAGAACTTTGAAAAAGCAGCAGAGCTTCGTGACAGAATAAATGAGTTGAAAGCAGGTGGAAAAAATGAGTAACAGATGGTATTTAGGCGTTGGTGAACAGAGCGACATTGTTGTAAGCACTCGAATCCGTCTTGCAAGAAACATTAGTGAATATCCTTTTCCAAATAAATTGAATACTAAAAACAGAATTGAGCTTAATAATATTATTAAGGATGCAATGGAAAAGGATAACAGATTCGATTTGCGATTTGTGGAGATGAAAACTCTCGCTCGTTTTGAGGCTGCGTCAATGGCTGAACGACACATTATCAGTCCCGAATTTGCATCTGACGACAACGGTCGTGCATTTATGATTTCAAAAGACGAGGACATCTGCATAATGCTCAACGAAGAAGACCATATCAGGTTGCAGGTTATGAAATCAGGCTTTGCACTTGATGAGGCATACAAGGTTGCAGACGAAATTGACGATTTAATCGGCAGTCGTTTAAATTATGCTTTTGACGAGAGAATAGGTTATCTTACTCAATGTCCTACAAACCTTGGTACAGGTATGCGTGCATCTGTAATGCTCCATTTACCTGCACTTACAATGAACGGACAGATTCATAAACTTATTAACACAATCTCAAAATTAGGTCTTACATTCCGTGGTGCATTCGGTGAAGGCACAAAGGCAGTAGGGGATATGTATCAGCTTTCTAACCAGATAACTCTCGGTATTTCCGAAGAATTTGCAATCAAAAATTTAAAGGCAATCACATTACAGCTTTGTGCAAACGAAAGAGCAGCAAGAGAAGAGCTTCTCAAGTCAATTGATACGGATGATGCCATATTCCGTGCATACGGAACGCTCAAATGGGCAAGACTTTTATCAACGAAAGAGCTTATGGAAAATCTTTCACTTGTCAGACTCGGCTCTGTTGCAGGAAAAATTAATGTGCCGATTGAAACTGTCAATGAACTGATGATTTCAATGCAACCTGCAAGTATCAATTCCCGTGCAGGGCAAAAACTCCCGACACAGGAAAGGGATATGGTGAGAGCAACGGAAGTTAGAAATAAACTTAATTGACAAAACAAGTCATTCTGAGGAGTGAAACGACGAAGAATCTCTGTTGATGAATGTGCAACTTTTGGTAGAGATTCTTCGCTATGCTCAGAATGACATAGTAGGGGGCGACGACTCGGCGCCCCGTAGGTTACGATGTGATTTATTTCGGGCTGCCGTGGTCGTCAGCCCCTACGAGTTTAAATAATATATAAGGAGTGATTTTGATGTACAATTTTACAGGTTTTAGTGAAAAGGCAAATATGGCGCTGAATTCGGCACTTGAAATTGCTGAGGATTCAGGTCACACATATATCGGTAGTGAGCATATTCTGTTGGGTATTCTTCATGTTTCTGATTCCGTTGCAGGAAAACTCCTTAATTCAAAGGGCATAACTTATAATAAAATCTATGATGTTGTTTGTCATACAATCGGCACAGGGTTACCGACTGAATTAAACCCTGCAGATTTTACACCACGAAGCAAGCATATTGTGGAAAGTGCATTGGCACTTGCAAATTCAATGGGACAGTCCTTGTCAGGTACGGAACATCTCCTTATATCCCTTTGTCGTGAGGGCAACGGTTACGGTTGTCAGCTCCTTAACAGTGCAGGTGTAAGTCCGCAAAGTCTTATCCGTGATATTGCAAGTTTAACAGGCAACAAGAATAATCAGCAGAAATCTTATGGTCAGCAGGGCAAAAAGAGTAATTCCGTTCTCGAAAAGTTTTCAAGGGACTTAACAAGTCTTGCAAAAGAGAATAAAATTGACCCTGTAATCGGTCGTGAAAATGAAATTCAACGAGTTATTCAGATTTTAAGCCGTCGCAGTAAGAATAATCCTTGCTTAATCGGTGAACCCGGTGTCGGTAAAACTGCAATTGCAGAGGGACTTGCACTTAAAATTGCAAAAGGCACTGTTCCCGAACTTTTAAAAGATAAGAAAATCGTGTCACTTGACTTGACAGGTATGGTTGCAGGCACAAAATACCGTGGTGACTTTGAAGAACGAATCAAAGGAATCATTGACGAGGTCAAGGAATCAAAGGACATTATCCTTTTTATTGACGAGGTTCATACTCTTATCGGCACAGGTAGTGCGGAAGGTGCAGTTGATGCTGCGAATATCTTAAAACCGTCATTAGCTCGTGGTGAATTACAGTTAATCGGTGCTACAACCATTGACGAATATCGTAAAAATATCGAAAAAGATGCTGCTCTTGAACGTCGTTTTCAGCCTGTTATGGTTGGCGAACCGTCAACTGATGAGGCTGTTGAAATTCTCAAGGGTATCCGTGACAAATACGAGGCACATCATAAGGTAAAAATCACCGATGAAGCAATAAAATCAGCAGTAATGCTCTCTCACAGATATATCGGTGACAGATTTTTACCTGACAAAGCAATCGATTTGATTGACGAGGCTTGCTCAAAAGTCAGACTTGAATCTCTTACTCCACCTGAAGAAATTAAAGATATGGAAAACAGACTTACTTCCATTTGTGCAGAAAAAGAAATGGCAGTAAATCAGCAGGATTTTGAACGGGCAGCAAAGCTCCGTGATGAAGAAAAAGAGCTTCAGCAGGAACTTAATTCTCAAAAGGCAAAATGGCAGTCATCATCACCTGAAAGAGATTTGCAGGTAACTGAAACTGAAATTGCAGAAATTGTGTCAGGCTGGACAGGAGTTCCCGTAAGCAGAATGACACAGGAAGAAAGCGAAAAACTTCTCAATATGGAAGCGGAAATTCACAAGAGGATTGTTGGACAGGATAAGGCTGTTTCAGCAGTCAGCCGTGCAATCCGTCGAGGTCGTGCAGGACTTAAAGACCCGAAAAGACCAATGGGAACATTCCTTTTCTGCGGTCCTACGGGTGTCGGTAAAACAGAACTTACAAAAGCCTTGGCTGAAGCAATGTTCGGTGACGAAAATGCTATGATTCGACTTGATATGTCGGAATTTATGGAAAAGCACACCGTGTCAAAGCTGATTGGTTCACCTCCCGGATATGTGGGCTTTGATGAAGGCGGTCAGCTTACTGAAAAGGTTCGCAGAAAGCCGTATTCAGTAATTCTCTTTGACGAAATTGAAAAGGCTCATCCTGATGTTTTCAATGCACTTTTGCAGATTCTTGACGACGGAATTTTGACGGATTCACAAGGAAGAAAAGTAGATTTCAAAAACTGTGTAATCATTATGACATCAAATGTTGGTGCAAGACTCATAAATGAAGAAAAAGCCACATTTGGTTTCACAGCAAATGAAAACAGCCACTCTGAAGAAAAAATCAAAGAGGCTGTAATGGGTGAACTTAAAAACACTTTCCGTCCCGAATTTCTTAACAGAATTGACGATACAATCGTTTTCACAAGACTTTCCGAGGATGACATAAAGGAAATTGCGAAACGACTTTTGAAATCTCTCGAGAAACGAATGAGTGACATTGAAATCACTATGACCTTTGACGATTCTGTTATCGACTTTGTGTCAAAAGCAGGATATGATAAGATTTACGGTGCAAGACCGTTAAAGAGAGCAATACAAACAAATATTGAGGATGTTCTCTCAGAAAAAATCCTTGATAAGAGTATCGAAAAAGGTAAATCTTATATTTGCTCAATGGAAAATGATGAATTGAGAGTGGAAAGTGTAAAACTGAAAACTGAAAACGAATAAGAATTAAAGGTGGGAAACCGAAATTGCTTTCAGTTTTCCACCTTTCAGTTTTTTTTATCTTTTTACCCACCAATGTGAATATGTATTCCACCATTGTTATCTGACTGTGCTAAAATTGCATCAATAATCAACACAACAGAAATGACACCAACAGGGTCAATACCATCTGTAATGTCAATTGCATAAGCATCACCCCAGGTGAACCATTCTTTTGAAATGGTTGCAATAATGTAGTCGTTGCGATAAATTTCGTATTCGTGAGCAAAAAAATCACCGTCAACCTGCCAGTCATATCCCGTAACGCTGAACTTCTGTTTGAAAAGCGTAAAGTGCTTTACAACCTCTGCAACATCTTCACCATTCATTTCTATGAAAAATCGTGGCAGGAATGACAAAACTTTTTGATGGATGTGTGCTTTATGGTTGTTGTCCTTGTCAAAAAGGTCAAGTTTTTTGCCTATTGAAAAGACTTCACCTTCAACCCAATATGCTTCATTTCCGTTTTCGTCATAAATATTGAACTTATCTTTCCACGAAAAAACCTTTTGTTTGATATATAATTTCATTTCAACACCATCCTTATGTATTTCAAACTACGCTATGCACTTTTTCTTCTACTAATTTGTTAATATTGTTTTTACCTGTGTGGTTGTAAGGCTTGATGCGAAGCCCGATATACACGAGAAGTCCGCCGATAACATTACAAAGTGTATCTTCCATTGTGTCAATAACCGCATATCGCATAGGGTCAAGTTCAGGAATAAAATTCGGATTTGCAAGATGCGGATTGTTATAAATTATTGCTGCTTCTTCAGCGAGGACTTTTGACCAGTGCTGCGAGTCACCACCTGCAATCTGGTCAAAGGTGAACTCAAACACTTCCCAACCTGTACAGCCAACAAATGAAACACCGAGAGCACATAAAAGTGCAATATTTATATGGACATATTTTTTATCTCGCTTTTGAATACAGGTTACAAGCTCATAACCCATAATAACAGCAAAACCGCCTAATACGGTATGGAGAATTATGTCCCAGGAGTTTATGCTGTAATACCAGTTAAGGTATGCACCGCCGAAGGATGCACCCCAAACGAGAGGTGAGAGAATATCCTGAATGTATGTAGGATAGTAACGAGGCCATCTTTTTCTTGAAAAAAGCTGACCGATTTCCCATATGAACATTGCACAAAGGTTTGCACCTGTCTGCAACACCTGTTGAATGTCAGGCTCATTTTTCACAATACCTAACCCAAAAGCGGAGTCAACCATCGCCACAATCATCGATATTCTTAATATCCACCAAAGGACAAGTTCCCATTTTTTCGGAATGGTTGCAAGTCGATTAAAATAGTTTTGTATTTTCTCTTTCAAAATAATCACCTAAAAAGCTAATAGTGTAACCCCATTACAACCTATTTCAATCAGATATGATTTTATATCTCTTTTCCGTCTTTTGTGAAAAGCGGTAATCTCTCAAGGAAAATGATGTCATCACGGTTTGCAGCGTTGCCTTCTGCTAAAATGAACATCTTTCCGCAGACAATTCCGCCTGCATCATTAACCAGCTTTTCAACTGCTGCCAAAGACTGACCAAGTGACACAACATCGTCAACAATAAGGATTTTTTTACCTTTCATAAGCTCTGCATCAGCCAAATCAAGATAGAGTTTCTGTTCACCCTCAGTTGTGATTGAGTTGACAGTTGACTCAAAAACTCCTGTCATATAAAGCTTTGGCTTTTTACGAGCTACAAAATACTTCTCATTCCCTTGAAGTCTTGCCATTTCGTGAGCCAACGGAATACCTTTAGCCTCTGCTGTGATTATGTAATCATATTCAGGTGCTTTTTTTAATAGCTCCTCTGCACAAGCAGTTGTAAGCTCAGGGTCACCGAAAATAACAAAACCTGCAATCATAAGCTCGTCGTTTAAAGGACACATAGGGAGATTTCTCTCAAGTCCTGCAATATTCATTGTATAAAACATATCTTTCATTCCCTTCCACAAAACATAAAACGGTGGATATCCCATCCACCGTTCCATTTTTTTAGTTTAGTTAGCCAATGCTCTGCTAAGCCAGATTTCCGCAATATCAAGAGCAGCATAAAGGCCTTTCTTTTCACTTGATTTAACAATTCTCTCACGAGGGCTTACATCAGGGTCAGTGTTAAGTAACTGAATTGAAACCTTTGAAGCAACCTCAACATCATTAACAGGCTTTGTTGCAAGAATCTGCATCATAATAACATATTTTTCATTTGGAAAGCCGTAATAAAGAGTGTTACCGTTTCTTACTAATGGTTTGCCCTTAAAAGTGAGGAATTTATTGTCCTTTGCCAAAATAAACACCTACTTATTTCTTTGAATTTTTAAGATAATCCTTAACAAGGTCCTGCAAAAGCTCATCTCTGTCAAGACGACGGATAAGACTTCTTGCATTGTTGTGAGTAGTGATGTATGTTGGGTCTTCAGAAAGAATATAACCGACAATCTGGTTGATAGGATTATATCCTTTTTCCACCAAAGCATCATAAACTGCCACAAGCACTTGTCGTGTGGTTTCCTCACGTTCATCCTTTAAGGAAAATTGTATTGTCTTGTTAGGGTCGAGCATTCTGCCACCTCCAAATATCTAATCTATATTATTATATACTTATTTTTAAGAAATTACAATAGGAAAATGAAAAAAAGTAGGGGACGATGCCCACATCGTCCCGACGTAAATTGATGTATCGCTTATTCGGGCGGATGTAGGCATCCGCCCCTACAGAATACTTTATGACTTAAGTGCAATATTCTCTTTTGCCAGAGCATCAATAATACTGTTTGCAACATCCATAACTTCTTCTCTTGTAAGAGTTTTTTCAGGATGAGAGAAAGTAATTCTTGTTGTGATTGATTTTCCGTTTTCGTCACGGTAAGTGTCAGTAACTTCTACCTTTGTAATAAGCGGACAATCTGCATCCTTAATAGCTTTGCCGATTGGTGCAAATGTTTCGCTTACGAATGAGAGGTCAACATCAATTGCAGGGAATTTTGAAGGTTCTGCGTAGTGAATACCTGCATCAGTAAGCTGTGAGAATGCAGAAACATCAATTTCAGCAAATACGATAGCAGCTTTCTTATCGATTTTCTTACTAACTGTCGGATGAACAACACCGATTTTACCGAGAGTCACACCATCACAAGAAATTTCATTAAGATTTCTTGGATGTTCATAAGAAAGAGTAGCATCCATTGGAGTGAATTCAAGTGGCTTATGCTTGATGTTGTCAGTAATTACAGAAAGCATTGTTGAAAGCTCAATGTAAAGTGCTTCAAGTGACTTCTGCTTGCTGAAAAGTGTTACACAAAGCTTCTTGTGTTCGTCACACATACCGTCGTCTTTAAGTCCGTCAACAGTTCTGCCAACCTCGAAAATGCCGAAATCAGGTGCATAGTTTGTGTTTACCTTAACCTGACAAAGCTGTGTTGGGATAATTGACTTACGGATTGTTTCAATATTAGGATTTGTAGCATTCTGAAGCTTGATATTGTCTTCAATTTCAATTTCCAATGCTTTGTATTCATCGTAATACTGCCATACATAAGAATGAACTTCGTGAAGTGAATATCTGTGAACAAGAATATCCTTGATTCTGTCCTCAACAGTCTTTTCAGCCTGTGCACGAACAGGGTAGAGAGGAGCACTTGCTGTATGAACATCAAAGTTATCGTAACCGTAAATTCTTGTGATTTCTTCAACAATGTCAGCCTTGATAGTAACATCCTTTGTTGCTCTCCAGCTTGGTACTTCAACTGTGAATTTGTCACCGTCATTAGTAGCCTTGAAGCCAAGAGAATTGAGTGTATTTACAATTGTATCATTTGCGATTTCAATACCTGTGTATTTGTCGATAAATGCTTTGTCAAAATCAAGAGTAACATTTGGATATTTGAAAGCATATTCGTCAGTAAGTGCTGAAACAACCTTCGCATCAGGGTCAATTTCTTGAAGAAGATTTACAAATCTGCCGATTGCAGGAACTGTCATTTCAGGGTCAAGACACTTTTCATATCTCATTGAAGCGTCAGTTCTGTGTGCAAGACGAACAGTTGACTTACGGATTGATGCGGCATTGAATGTTGCTGATTCAAGTGTAAGAGTAGTAGTATCTTCTACGATTTCTGAGTCAAGACCACCCATAATACCTGCAATAGCAACAGGAGTGTTGTCGTTGCAAATCATAAGTGTGTTTTCGTCAATATTTCTGTCAATTCCGTCAAGAGTCTGGAATACAAAAGGCTTATCAAAACGCTTAATTCTGATTTTTTCAACTTTTCTTGAGTCGAAAGCGTGCATTGGCTGACCCATTTCAAGCATTAAGTAGTTTGTAAGGTCAGCAAGGAGATTGATTCCTCTCATTCCGCAGTAGAAAAGACGGATTCTCATATTAACAGGACTTACATTTTTCTTGATATTTTCAACCTGTAAGCAAGAATAACGCTGACATAAGTCGTCTTCAATTTTAAGGTCAACTTTTGGAAGATTGTCGTATTGTGACAAGTCAACCTGTGGGATTGGCTTTAAAGGACGACCTGCAAGTGAAGCAAATTCACGGGCAATTCCGTAATGTCCCCAAAGGTCAGGTCGGTTTGTAAGAGATTTATTGTCAACCTCAAAAACAATATCGTCGATTTCGTAAATATCCTTAAGGTCAGTACCGTTCTTAACATCGTCAAGAATATCCATAATGCCTGAATTATCGTCAGAAATACCGATTTCCTTTTCAGAACAGCACATACCGTTTGACATAAAGCCTGCAAGTGGTCTTGGTGCAATTTCAATTTCACCTAACTTTGCACCAACCTTTGCAAAAGCAGTTTTCATACCAACTCTTACATTCGGTGCACCACAAACAACATCTACAAGTTCTGCTTCACCAATATCAACTTTGAGAAGGTGGAGCTTTTCTGATTTAGGGTGATTTTCGATTTCTTTGATTTCAGCAACAACGATTCCTGAAAAATCACTACCTTTTAAGAAAATTTCGTTTTCAACCTCAGCAGTTGAAAGTGAGAATCGACGGATTAAATCCATCTTGTCAAGACCTGTAAGGTCAACGAAATCACTAATCCAATTCATTGATAAAAACATAATTCTGCTCCTCCTTCCTTAATTTTCATCATCTGTGAACTGTGAAAGTGCTTTAAGACTGCCACTGTTCAAATCACGAATATCTTTAACACCGTATTTCATCATAGCAAGTCTTGTAAGTCCAAGGCCGAATGCGAAACCTGTGTATTCTTCAGGGTCAATTCCGCCTGCTTTAAGAACTTCTGGGTGAATCATACCGCAAGGGCAGAGTTCAAGCCAACCGCTGTGCTTACATGACGGACAGCCTTCACCACCACAGATAAGACAACTGATGTCAAGCTCAAAACCGGGTTCAACGAATGGGAAAAAGCCGGGACGAAGTCTTACCTTGATGTCTTTCTGGAATACTTCTGAAAGCATAGTTTTCATAAAGTAAATAAGGTTTGAAATTGAAATATCCTTGTCAACCATAACGCCTTCCATCTGGAAGAATGTATTTTCGTGACAAGCATCAGTAGCTTCGTTTCTGAAGCAACGACCCGGGAAAATAGCCTTAATCGGCATACCGTCATTGACAAGTGCTGACTTGTACTTTTTATAAATTGCATTCTGTGCAGCAGATGTGTGTGACTTTAATAACTGACCGTTGTCAAGATAATATGTGTCCTGCATATCACGAGCAGGATGGTCTTTCGGAATATTAAGTGCTTCAAAACATTCATAGTCAGTAACGATTTCGGAATAATCCTCAATATTAAAGCCCATTGAACGGAAAACACTTTCGCATTGACGCTGTACAAGAGTAATAGGATGATATGAACCTCTTGTTAAGTTTGCAGGAACTGAAATGTCGAAAACAGGTGTGCTTTCGATTTCTTTCTTGAGTTCAAGCTCCTTGAGTTCTTTGCTCTTTTCAGCAATTTTCTGCTCAACATAAGCTCTTACTTCGTTTACAACCTGTCCCATAACAGGTCTTTCTTCAGCCGACAATGAACCCATCATTTTAAGCATAGATGTAAGCTCACCTTTTTTGCCGAGAATCTGCACTCTGAAATTTTCGAGTTGAGCTTGTTCTGTAAAAGTAGCCAACTCTGCATCCGCTTTTTGACGGATAGCTTCAAGTTTTTCTCTCATTGTTTTCTTCCTCACTTTTTTATTTTTCGGAAATAGGGAATAGAATAAAAAAATCCCACACTCCAAAGAGTATGGGACGAATAAAATCCGCGGTACCACCCAATTTTTTGCAAAAAGCAAACACTTTCCGTATCCTGTAACGGGAATAAACCGTCATTACCTACTGTTATTTCAGTAAAGCCACTCCAAAGGGAACTTCAATTAAGTTTTCTGCTTATGTGCTTTCAGCCAAGGCACAATTCTCTGTCAAGAGTACTTACTTAATCTACTTTCTTTTTCATCGTGTTTTCAATATCGCATAGCATTATATCAAATTAATAAGTACAAGTCAAGCACAAATTGGAGTTTAACGAGCACAATTCGTAGGGGCGGATGAGTCTCACCTGCCGGTTCGGTCGGTGCTTC
>CALCTT010000047.1 GCA_937906895.1 uncultured Clostridia bacterium
TAAGGTGACCTTCTGAAATTGTGAACTGACGAACACGGATAAGACCGTGCATTTCACCTGATGCTTCATTACGGAAAAGAGTTGATGTTTCGTTGTAACGAAGTGGTAAATCTCTGTATGAACGAGGACGGTTTAAAAATGCCTGATACTGGAATGGGCAAGTCATAGGACGAAGTGCAAATACTTCTTCGCCTTCTTCCTCTTTAGCAGGGTCGCCAAGTACAAACATACCGTCAAGATAGTGGTCCCAGTGACCTGAAACCTTGTAAAGGTCACTCTTAGCCATAAACGGTGTTTTTGTAAGGAGCCAACCACGCTTCTGTTCTTCGTCTTCAACCCAACGCTGAAGAGTCTGAATAATTCTTGCACCCTTTGGAAGCATAATAGGAAGTCCCTGACCGATAAGCTCACTTGTTGTAAAGAGTTCAAGTTCACGACCGAGTTTATTGTGGTCACGCTTTCTTGCTTCTTCAAGCTGTGCTAAATGTTCGTCAAGTGCTGACTGTTTTGGGAATGCAGTAGCATAAATTCTCTGGAGCATCTTGTTCTTTTCGTTACCTCTCCAGTAAGCACCTGTACAAGCTGTGAGCTTAAATGCCTTAACAGCACCTGTTGACATAAGGTGAGGGCCTGCACAAAGCTCTGTGAATTCACCCTGCTTGTAGAATGAAATAGGTTCACCTTTGTCAGCATGTTCGTTTATGAGCTCAACCTTATAGATTTCGCCTTTTTCTTCCATCATAGAAAGTGCTTCAGCAGGGGACAACTCGAATTTTTCAAGAGGTAAATCCTCTTTAACGATTTTCTTCATCTCTGCTTCGATTTTTTCAAGGATTTCAGGAGTAAATGAAACCTCTGAATCAAAGTCATAGTAGAAACCGTTGTCAACTGATGGACCAATTGCAAGCTTTGTTTCAGGATAAAGACGCTTTACTGCCTGAGCCATAATATGAGAAGCAGTATGCCAGAATGTCTTTTTGCCTTCAATTTCATCAAAAGTTACGATTTCAAGAGCACAGTCCTCATTAACTGCAGTTCTTAAATCGCAGTAATTTCCGTTGATTTTACCGCCACAAGCAGATTTGTATAAACCCATACCGATAGATTTAGCAATCTCTGCAATAGTAGTACCGTTATCATATTCCTTGATAACGTCGCCTTTAAGTGTTACCTTAACCATAATATATATCTCCTTTTTGTAGGGGACGATGCCCACATCGTCCCGTGAATAATTGCGTATTGAAATAAAAAAGCACTTCACCCTGAAAAAACAGGATGAAATGCTATAAATACAACATTCCACGGTTCCACCCGTATTGCAAGGGAAAATGCCTTGCCACTCAAATAACTTTAACGCAGTTAATACGATTGGCTTAACCGAAAAACGTTTTCACCAATGCTCGAAAGTGGTCTCGGGATACTGAATTGATTTCTTACACCAACCGAAATCTCTCTGTAAATTCACGTTATCCGTCGTTCTTTCTCAACGCTTTATAAATATCGTATATATTTTATACTTATTTTAATTCATTGTCAACACCCAAAATTAATTGGTAAATTATAATTTATCGGGGTCATCACAAATGTAGGGGTCGCTGCCCACAGCGACCCGCGATGTGGTTTGATAGCAAGCTTTGGGACGGGACGATGTGGGCATCGTCCCCTACAATTTTATCCCGATAAACTCCGACTCATCAAATCAATTATGCTTATTCACACTTCCACTCAATGGGCTCTTTATTTTCATCAAACTCCTCATAAGTACTCCAACGATAACCGTCAGGGCAATCCAAAATGAAATATTTAGGCTCGTCAATTGTGGCATCTTGCGGTATTTCTATAAAATCACTCCAATATTCCTCAAGACCGCCTTCTACAGGCATGAATTGAACTTTTATATATTTATAATCCGGTGTATTGTAGTAAATCATAAGCTCATCGCGTATTGGCTGTTGGTCAAGACTTGCCATTGTATAATTACTGTTTGGTTCATAATGACAATGTGAACGGTTAAATCGATTCTTTATGTTAAAACCAAAGAATTCCATTGAATATATGTGATAAATTTGAAAATCATCTTTATTTTGAACTTGCGGTACATAAATTCGATGAACAACACCGTCATGCTCAAGTTCTGTAAGTAATTTAATCGGTTGACCGTCAGTTCTGTTTTCCAAAATCCATTCTTCTGCTTCTTCAACCGTGTCAGCATAATAGTAGTCTTCGAATTCCATTCCTATATGAACAATCATTACCCATACAGAATACATGATAGGTAAACATAAAAGAATACAAACAGTCCTGATTATTCTTATTTGTAATAACTTTGCTTTATTAGCCTTTTTTAGTTCAAAGCCTAATTTGTCAGGGTCACCTATTTCTTCACGGATTTTCTTTACAATTTCAAGTTCATCATCACAATCTTTGCTGAAATCCTCATACATATCATCCATATGAGCCGATAATTCCTCATGAATCCTCTTTTTAAGTTTTTTATAATGAATAGGTTTTAATGTTTTTTCCAGATATTCTTTCTTAAATTGTTCAAAAATTGTCATGTCCTCACCGCCTTATGCAATATTTAATGCTTTTCTTGTCGTGTTGCTAATACTGATTTTTGAGTTTCTGTTGATAAATAGTTTTTTAGTTTGAATCACTATTATAATAATTGGTTGTTTGCTCGGGTCTTTTTTGTATAATCAACTCTTTGTTTTCATCATATCTTTTGAGGTAACTCCATTCATAACCGTCAGGAATATCAACCACAACTGTTGCAGGAGTTTCGTAAGTTCCGTTTTGAGGATACTCAACAAAATCACTCCAGTAAGGTTCAAGTTCACTATCTGAATATATTGGTTCTAAATACATTTTAATGTATTTTTCTTCAGTCGGTGCAGTTAATACAAGTAAATAATCAGATGCGTGGTAATCTAAATTAAATTTGTGAATATCACTATATTTACCACCGCTACGTCCGAAGTATAAAAACTTATCTTTATAACTTTTATCAAAAATTGTTATGGATTCAGTATGAATACACGTAAATCGTCCTTCAGGTTGTTCATCGGGAACATAGTATCTATGGACTTTTCCGTTGTGGTCTGCTTCGGCGAAAAGTCTTATGGGTTTACCATTGTTGTATTCTTCACTCATTCGAGCCTCAATTGTTGCTATATCAACAGCCTTGTAATATTCCTTAATTTCCATAATCGGGTCATAAAGCACGATTTGACAGAAGAGTAAAGCAGGAATAATTGATAATATCAAGGTGATTTTAAATGCTATGATGAAACGCAAAATATTCTTGTTAGCCTCTTTAAGCTCAAAGCCTAATTCGTCAGGGTCGCCCATTTTGTCAAGAACCTTTTTAGCAACATCAATTTCATTATCAAAATCATTCTTGAAGTCATCATACATATCATCCATGTGATTTCCTACTTCTTCTTTGATTCTTTTTCTGAGCTTTTTGTAGTGGATATGAAACAAAACTCGTTCTATGTATAAATCTTTTGCTTCTTTAAAGATGCAAAAATTATGTATTAGCATATCCTCACCACCTTATGCAAAATTCAATACTTTTCTTGCTGCATTGGTGAAGATGAAAAATTCCTCCTTTTTATCTGCCAATTCCTTTCTGCCTTTGTCTGTGATTTTGTAATATCTGCGTTTGCGTGCAGAATCTGTCTCCTCAATATAAGATGTAATAAGCTTTTCGTTTTCAAGTGCATGTAAAACAGGGTAGAGTGAGCCTTCTTTCAACTCAAAAACATTTTCGCTCTTGCGTTTTAACTCCTTGATAATCTGATAACCGTACATATCCTTTTGTTCAATAAGAGATAATACCAATAAACTTGTGTTGCCGTGCATTAAATCGTTCTTTGCCATAATTATACCTCCTTAATTTTTAAATACCTATGTAACCTATGCATATATTACCATAGTATTTTGATTATGTCAAGTTTAGTGTCATTCTGAGGAGTGAAACAACGACGCGTAGTGGCACTTGGCTCACCTGAAAGGGGAGCTGGCAAATGCATAGCATTTGACTGAGGGGTTTTCCACGCCTGCATTTATATATAAATTATAATTTGTCGAGATAATAGGAATCTAATCCGCTCCCTCTCCGAGGGAGCTGTCGAACGAAGTGAGACTGAGGGAGTAAATGAAAAAGCAACAAACTCCCTCCGTCATTTTCTTGCGAAAATGCCACCTCCCTCAATGAGGGAGGGTAATTAGACACCCCATTAACCTCCACTTTAACTCTTTATTATGAATTTATTTCCATATTAACAAATTATTTACAAATAAAATATTGACATTTTTTAGAAAAGAATGTATATTATTTAATAGAGTTAGCACTCTAATAGTGAGAGTGCTAAACAGGACAAAAGGGGTGACAAGATGCAACTCAGCGAGAGAAAAGAAAAAATACTTGCCGCCATTGTTGAATGGTATATCGCAACGGGTGAGCCTGTTGGATCAAAGACCTTGCTTGAATTTTCTAAAATCCCTGTGTCATCTGCTACTGTCCGTAATGAAATGGCAGAGCTTTCCCGATTAGGTTTCCTTGACCAGCCTCATACATCAGCAGGTCGTATTCCGTCACAGATGGGTTATCGATATTATGTTGATAAACTGATGAACAGATATGAATTGCCTATAAATGAAAAAAGACTTATTGAGGCAAGACTTTCTGATGCAGGTGGTGAACCTCAACAGATTCTTGAACAGGCAGGTCAGGTTTTGGCAGAGCTTACAAATTGTGCCGTTGTTTCAACAACACCGACTGATGAAAATGCGGTAATTCGCAGAGTTGAGTTAGTTCCGCTCGGCACTCATACAGCTATGATGGTTATGCTTTCATCATCAGGTATTTTAAAGAGTCGTGTTTGCAGAACGGACAGCGAATTAAATCTTGAACTTATTGAAACATTCTATAATATAGTTTCAAAGCATTTTATCGGCAAATCAGCAAGTGAGGTAAGCATAGCACTTATTCAGACTCTTGCATTATCATTAGGAAGTAAGTCGCTTGCGATTTCACCATTACTTGTAACTCTTTCCGATTTAGCACAGCTTACTGAACAGACACAGTTGCTTTTGGAAGGTCAATCAAATTTACTTAACTATACTGACTATCCGAATGCTTACGAATTAATGGAGTTTTTAAGACGAGGTGAACCGCTTACAAACCTTTTTGCAGGTCGAAAGGCAGAGAATAACACCAATGTTCTTATAGGTAAGGAGAATTTCTACCGTGAACTGCAGGATTCAAGTCTTATTTATTCACATTATTCAGTTGGCGGTAAGGATAGCGGTGCATTGGGGCTTATAGGTCCAACACGAATTGACTACGCAAGACTTATTCCGAGTCTTAAATATTTAACAGAAATTGTCGGAAAAATAATGTCCGATACATTGGAGGATTAAAATGGCTAAAGATAAGAAAAAAGTAAATCCTGAGGAAACAGTTGAAGAAGTTGCGGAAACAACAGAACCGACTGCCGAGGAAAAACTCACTCAGGAGCTTAATGAAACAAAAGACAAACTGCTTCGGGTTATGGCTGAATACGATAATTTCCGTAAGCGTTCACAAAAGGAAAAAGAAATGGCTTACGGTGATACAAAGGCTTCAACAATCGGTGAGTTTTTACCTGTGTATGATAACTTCATAAGAGCTATGAGTGCAGAGGCAACTGACCTTGACTCATTCAAAAAAGGTATTGAAATGATTTTTAATCAGTACGGTGAAACATTCAAAAAACTTGGTGTTGAGTCATTTGGTGAAAAAGGTGAAACCTTTGACCCGAATATCCATAATGCTGTAATGCACGGTGAAGACGAAGAGCTTCCCGAAAACAGTATTTCAGATGTATTCTCAACAGGATACAAAATGGGCGACAGAGTTATCCGCCCTGCAATCGTTAAGGTAGTAAACTGAGAAATCAGTAAATAATATATGTATATATATCCATTTAGGAGGAATAAATTTATGGCAAAGGTAATTGGTATCGACTTAGGTACAACAAACTCATGTGTAGCAGTAATCGAAGGTGGCGAACCTGTAGTTATTGCTAATGCTGAAGGTGCTCGTACAACTCCATCAGTTGTAGCATTTTCAAAAACAGGCGAAAGAATGGTAGGTCAGGTAGCAAAAAGACAGGCTATCACAAACCCTGACAGAACAATCGCATCTATCAAAAGACATATGGGCACAAATTATAAAGTAAACATTGACGGTAAGGATTACACTCCACAGGAAATTTCAGCAATGACACTTCAGAAGCTCAAGGCTGATGCTGAAGCTTATCTCGGTGCTCCTGTAACAGAAGCAGTTATCACAGTTCCTGCATATTTCACAGACTCACAGCGCCAGGCTACAAAGGATGCAGGTAAAATTGCAGGTCTTGAAGTAAAGAGAATTATCAACGAACCAACTGCAGCAGCACTCGCTTACGGTATCGACAAGGAAGAGGACCAGAAAGTTATGGTTTATGACCTTGGTGGCGGTACATTCGACGTTTCAATCATCGAAATGGGCGACGGTGTTCAGGAAGTTCTTGCAACAGCAGGTAACAACCGTCTTGGCGGTGATGACTTCGACCAGAAAATCATTGATTGGTTAGCAGATGAATTTAAGAAGGAACAGGGTGTTGACCTTCGTAACGATAAAATGGCTATGCAGCGTCTTAAGGAAGCAGCAGAAAAGGCAAAGATTGAGCTTTCAGGTGTAACAACATCACAAATCAGCCTTCCGTTCATCACAGCAGATGCAACAGGACCAAAGCACCTTGAAACAACTCTTACAAGAGCAAAGTTCAACGAAATGACAGCAGACC
>CALCTT010000048.1 GCA_937906895.1 uncultured Clostridia bacterium
GTTCTGTTGGTGTTGTTACAATCAACTTACCAAGAATTGCTTACCTTGCAAAGGATGAGGCTGATTTCTACGCTCGTCTTGATAAGATGATGGATATTTCTGCTCGTTCACTTAAGGTTAAGCGTGACGTTATTACAAAGCTTCTTGATGGCGGACTTTATCCATACACAAAGCGTTATCTTGGTACTTTCAACAACCACTTCTCAACAATCGGTCTTGTTGGTATGAATGAAGTTGGTCTTAATGCAAAATGGCTTCAGGCTGATATGACAACAGAAAAGACACAGCAGTTTGCAAAGGATGTTCTTAACCATATGAGAACAAGACTTTCAGACTATCAGGAGCTTTACGGTGACCTTTACAACCTTGAAGCAACTCCTGCTGAATCAACAGCATTCCGTCTTGCAAAGCATGACCTTAAGTATTATCCAAACATCATTACTGCAGGTCGCGGTCCTGGTGAAACACCATATTACACAAACAGCTCGCATCTTCCTGTTGGTTATACACAGGATATCTTCACAGCACTTGATATGCAGGATGAACTTCATACTCTCTATACATCAGGTACTGTATTCCACGCATTCCTTGGTGAAAAACTTCCTGACTGGCAGTCTTGTGCAAATCTTGTAAAGAAGATTGCATCAAATTACAGACTTCCTTATTATTCAATTTCTCCAACATACTCAGTATGTAAGACTCACGGTTATATTGCAGGCGAAGCATTCACTTGTCCACACTGTGGTGAAGAAGCAGAAGTTTACTCAAGAATTACAGGTTACTATCGTCCTGTTAAGAACTGGAACGATGGTAAGGCACAGGAATATAAGGACAGAAAGGTTTATGATGTTGAAAAATCACATCTTACACATGATGTTACTGAAAATGAAGTTTGTGAATGTGTAGCAGAAGAAAAGACAAATGCTGCTGACGGTACATTCCTTTTCACAACAGCAACTTGTCCTAACTGTAAAATTGCTTGTTCATTACTCGACAAAGCAGGTGTAGCTTATGAAAAGCTTCTTGCAAATGAACATGTTGAAATGGTTAATGAACTCGGCATCAAGCAGGCACCAACTCTTGTAGTTATCGAAAACGGTGTTGCTTCAAAGTACACAGGCGTTTCTGATATTAAGAAGTTTCTTAACGCTTAATCAAATTTAAGGGATTATAATTATGTATGACATTATAGTAATCGGCGGTGGTCCTGCGGGGCTTACCGCCGCCCTGTATGCTCGCAGGGCAAACAAAACAGTTCTCGTTATTGAAAAGGGAAGCTTTGGCGGACAAATCACTTATTCACCAAAGGTTGAAAATATTCCCGGTTTTCAGGAAGTGACAGGTAACGAATTTGCTGAAAAGCTTGTTGAACAGGTGCTTAATCAGGATGCAGAGGTTGAATGTGCAGAAGTTCTTGAAATCCGTGACGGTGAATATAAAACTGTTGTTACTGATTCAGGTGAATTTCAGGGTAAATCTGTCATTATTGCAACAGGTGCAAAGCACAGACTTTTAGGACTTCCTAATGAAGAAAATCTTATCGGTGAGGGAATTTCTTTCTGTGCAGTTTGCGACGGTGCTTTTTATGAAGGCAAAACAGTTGCAGTAATCGGTGGCGGTAATTCAGCACTTCAGGAAGCACTTCTTCTTTCAGACCTTGCAAAAAAAGTTTATGTGATTCAAAATCTTGATTTCTTCACAGGAGAACAGAAGCTCGTTGAAAAGCTTGAAGCAAAAGACAATGTTGAAATTATTCTTGGTACAGTAGTAGAAAAGCTTATCGGTGAAACTGAACTTAAAGGAATCACTATTAAGAATGTTGCAACAGAAGAAAGTACAGACTTAACTCTTGACGGTATGTTTGTTGCTATCGGACTTGTTCCGCAGAACGATATTTTCAAGGAAATCGTCACTCTTGATGAACGAGGATATGTTGATGCAAACGAAAATTGCCTTACAAATGCAAAAGGCATTTTTGTAGCAGGTGACTGCAGAACAAAGAATACCCGTCAGGTTATAACTGCAGCAGGTGACGGTGCAGTTGCAGCCCTTGCAGCTTGTGACTATGTTGACAGTATGCAAAAATAATTAAAACATAAAAAGGAGATGAGATACCTGTGATTTACCCGATACCACAAAATAATAAACTTACAGGTAAAGAGATTTTTGTTGAATCTGTTTCCATTTCCGGTGAATTTAAAGAAATTGCAGAAAAGGTTTTTGAAAGTAATTCAATACCCTGCAACAACGGTTTAAGTGTTGCTTTTAAATATGAAAACAGTAAGGAAACAACATATGCTCAGGAAATTTCTCGTCTTACAGATGAAAAATATATAATTGAAGCTTGTGAAAATGAGATTGTTGTTAAGGCATCTTGCGAAAAAGGTGCTTTCAGAGGTGCAAATACCCTTGCAAAACTCATTGTAAAGAACGAGCTTAAGGAAGGCACACTCACAGATTTTCCTCTTTTCAAAAAGCGTGGTTATATTGAGGGCTTTTATGGTCCTACATGGGAAAACAGCAAACGACTTTCTGTTATGAAGCTTATGGCAGCTTACGGAATGAATACTTTTTTCTATGCTCCGAAGGATGATATTTACCACAGAGCAAAGTGGCGTGAGCTTTATCCCGAAAAGGAACTTGCAGATTTAAATAATCTTTTTAACAGTGCAAGTGAACATTATCTTGATTTCCATTGGACAATCGGTCCGGGACTTACATACAAATACACATCAGACGAAGATTTTACATTGCTTATTGATAAAATTAAAAGCATATATGACATCGGTGTTCGTAATTTCGGTCTTTTGCTTGATGATATTCCTTGGAAATTCCAATATAAAGAGGATGAAAAAGCATTCGACTCTGTTGTTGATGCACATATTTACCTTGTAAACAGAGTATATACTGCTCTCAAAGAAATTGATGCTTCAATAAAGTTGACAGTATGTCCTACTCAGTATAGTGGTGACTGTAACGAGTATTATATTACAAAATTCGGTTGCAATATTCCTGCAGATGTTGACTTGTTCTGGACAGGTGCAGAAATCTGTTCTCGTGTGCTTACTGTAAGAGAGGCAAATGAACTTACAAATGCGACAAATCACAGACCACTTTACTGGGATAATTTCCCTGTAAATGACTGTGAAATGTTTCAGGAAATGCACATGGGTGCACTTATCGGCAGAGATAAGGAACTTTATAAACATTGTGAAGGCATTATTTCAAATGTTATGGAATATGCGGAGTCTTCTAAAATTCCACTTATGACAATAGCAGATTATTTGTGGAATCCACTTGCATACAATCCTGACGAATCATTAAAAAATGCTCATAAGGAAATGTTAGGCAACGACGCAGATAGCTTCTTCTATTTTGCCGACCATCTTGGTGTTTCTTGCCTTACAAGGTATAGTTCATCCTATATGGGACAGGTACTTAGCGATGTTTCTTTCTTTGAATCAAACGGAGAAATGGAAAAAGCACTTGAGCTTTTAAGCTCATATATTACTGATATGAGAAAATGTTTAACGCTTATAAGCAACACAGGTGTTCCTCTTTTTGCTGAATTGCAGAAATGGGTCAGAAAGTTCTCTATGTGTTGTGATTTGCTTGATGATATTTATGAAGCAAAGGTAAATCCGTCGCAGGAAAATAAAAATCATCTTGCGGAAGAACTCCAAAAATATAATAGTGACGGCACAATTCTTACAGGATTTTGCTTGAGAGAATTGGCAGAAAAAACTTTGTTAAATATGTAAATGTTCAGGAGCTAATATTGATACTAACACTTATTGATACATTCCTATGGGAAAAGGGTCGGCAGAAATGCTGACCTTTTTTCATTGTAAAAAATAACGGAGGATGAAATTTCACTCTCCGTTTCATTTTACACTATGAAGTTATTTAGTTCCACCACTCATCAACATCACATTCTTCAGGTAGTGTGTCTGTCCAACCAACCGAATACGCTGTATATGTTCCGATTTTCGCGTTATTCACATCATTTACAAGTGATAACATAATGTCGTCAGGATAAAGCTCTTTCGCAAGTTTTGCCCTTTCCGGCATTTCTCCGTACGGGTCATAAAAATCCTCTGCACCAAAAAGGTGTAAAAGTTCGTGAGCAATTGTTGAGCAACAGGTGGTTTCATCATATTTTAATGTGTCGTCAAAAAATACACAGAATTCAATTTGCTTTGCATCTTCGGTAACATAAGAATACTTGTAGGAACGTCCTTCTTTATCAACGACAATAAGATAAGCGATTTGTTTTACTTTTATTTGATTTTTAAGAGAGGAGTCCATTTCTTCAGGGGACAAATAGCCTAAAGACAACGCAACCTGATTTAAAATGTCTTCCTGACTACCGTTTTCAACAACCTCTGACTCAATAATTCCGTCATAAGTGATTTTAGTGTCATCATTGACAGGATAATTTTTATATTCTTTACTTATAGTTATTGAATAATCATTTGCCTTGCGTGAAAGGTAATCGAGAGATACAAGGAACTTTTTCTCTATAAATTCACTCTTTTCTTGTTTGTTCCAATTGCTTTCCTTGTCATCAAGGTGAATAATATAATAGCAAATATCATCTTCCATATCATAGCAAGAGCCCTTGTTATGATTTTTTCTTGTTTCATCAACTATGGGTGTTGTAATAACAGATGGAGATGGTTTCTTCGGCATAAACAATGGTCGTAAATCCACAAAGCAAAGGAAGAAAGCTATGAAAAAAACGATTATTTTAACTTTTGTAGAACGCTTCATTTTTCTTTTCCTTAAATTTAAGATATAATTATTATAAATTAGAACACAAAAAAATTCAATATTATAAAAAATTTTGGAAAAAGTTGAAACAAAAACACATTTTTGATACTCTTATATTATGAAAGGGTCAAGGGTGACAAAAAAGACGGGAGGTATGAAAATGAGTAAAGAAATAAACAATATTGTTTTATCTGCAATGTCAGGGGACAAGGATGCTTATGGAAAACTCTATGAGCATTATGCAAATGATATGTATCGTTTTGCCCTTGGACTTTGCAAAAATACCTATGATGCACAGGACGCTGTGCAGGATACGGCCGTATCAGTCTTTAAAAGTATGCGTTCTTTAAAAAATCCCGAAAAATTCAAATCATATCTGTTTTTATCCCTTTCAAATACCTGTAAAAAGATTCTTTCAAAAAATAATTACATAGTCGAGTTTGAGGATACAGGCTATACGGATAGCGAAATCGAGTTTTCAATACCTGTCCGTGAAGCACTCGATAATCTTGACACCGTTTCTCGTGAAATTGTCCTTTTGTCAGTTGTAGGTGGTTTTAAATCCTATGAAATCAGCAAAATAACTGATATGCCGTCGGCAACCGTTAGGACAAAATTACGCAGAGCACTTACAAAACTCAGAAGGGAGTTGGAATAATGAAAAAAGCAAAAGATATGCTTAACAGCAAAATGCAGGTTAAATTACCTGATACTTTAAGCACAGAAAATATTATGGCAAATATTGAAAATTCCAAGGCGGAAATCGTAGAAATTCCAAAGAAAAAGAATACTGCTAAAAAACTTGTACCATTGGTAGCATCATTACTTCTCGTTGTTGGTATAGTAGGTATTTATATGAGCCTTCAGCAAAAGGATGTGCCTGTTGATAATAATACAGAAACAGATGAAGTTATGATTTATCAGTCTTATGATAGAATCTATGAAAAATTCGATGCACTTCATAAAGAGGCAAAGAAAGATAATTTCAGGGACTTTTTCCTTTATGGTAGTGATGCTGAAGCTGAGGATATGGCAGATGGTGCTGTCCCTGAAATTGCGCCTGAATCTGCAATCGGAAATATGAATGGTGCTGCAACGGGCAGTACGGCAATGGATGATGCTATAGTAGAGGAAAACACATCAACATCAGTTAATAAAGACCATGGTACAACAAATACTCAGGAAAAAGATGTTGACGAAGGTGACATAATCAAAACTGACGGAAAATATCTTTATATTGCAAATGGTTACAGTAATTCGGTTTCTATCGTCGATGTTAAGACTGAAAAAATGGTTGAGTCTGCACAGATAGACTTGAAAGAAACTGAAAATGTTGAAGAAATCTATCTGAATGGTAATAAACTCGTTATTGTGGGAACTCTTCGCACAGAGGTTGAAGAAGCAAAGGAATACAGAACGCAGTATGAGGTGGTTGGCGATTGTTTGTATATGGTAGCTGATTCATTTGTTAAGGTTTATGATATAAGCAACCGAAAAGTACCGAAACTTGTGACAGAATATTCACAGCAGGGAACTTATGACAATTCAAGAATGATAGGAACAAAGCTTTATACAATCAGCGAATATTATGTGAATACTTACGCTGACGATTATCGTGACAAGTGTATTCCTGAAATTGCAGTTGATGATATTTGTGAGCCTGTACCTGCAGGATGTATTTCAATAATTGAGGAAAGCCCATCAACAACATACGCAGTTATAACAACGCTTGACTTGAGTAAAGATGCAAAACCTGAAAGCGAAGCAATTCTCGGTGAATGTAATCATCTTTATGCATCTTCAAAAGGCTTGTTCTTATGTGAAACAACAGGCAATGCAACACAGGATACAACAAAAATCTATAAATTCGATTATACTGATACAGGTGTAGAGTATAAATGCACAGGTAAGGTAAACGGATATATCAACAATCAGTTCTCAATGAGCTATGACGGTGAGTATTTCCGTATTGCAACAACAGCAAATAATGCAAAAGTTAACGGAGAAGTGGTTTCTTTCTCAATTGATGACAGAACAAACAATCTCTATATTCTCAACAATGAAATGGAAATTGTAGGTAAGGTTGAAGATTTGGCAAAAGGCGAACTTATCGAATCTGTCCGTTTTGTAGGCAATATGGCTTATGTTGTAACATTCCGTCAGACTGACCCATTGTTTGTAATTGATTTGAGCAATCCTGAAAAGCCAACTGTCAAAGGTGAACTTAAAATACCCGGATTTTCAGAGTATCTTCATCCTATAACAGAAAATCTTCTCGTCGGTGTTGGTAAAGACGGTACGGAAACAGGTACAAACGGTGACTGTAAGGTATCATTATTTGATGTTACTGACCCTTATGCACCTAAAGAAACTGTTGCACTTCCGGTTGCAAATGGTAGCGGATATGTTTCAACAGGAATTTCATATAATCATAAATTATATATAAAACTTTCTGATACTGAATTTGCTGTTCCGTTCTTCCTCGATTGGTATGTGGATAACGGCAAAATCGAAAAAGGCGGAAATTATTATATAAGATACAAGCTTCAGGATGGAACTCTTTGTGAAGTTGAAAGATATTATTTAGGCGAAAAAAGCGGAGATGTTTCAGGCGCAACTTATGTGGAAAACACATTTTATGTTGTACATTCCAATTATGACAATCAAAGAACGGAAATAGTTGCATTTGACCTTACAAGTAATAAAGAAATTGACAGAATCACAACTTATGAAAAATAGAGTAATTGAAATTTTAGTCGGTGCTGTAACAGCAATAGTCAGTTGGTTATCATTAAGTTATATTTTCTTTCCAATCAAGCTGTCAGCACCTGCAGACGAGTATTTTCTCGCTACAATCAGTCACATGGTACCTTTGAAAACATTTATAACTATCGTATTTGTTTTGTTTGTAATGTTTATTACAGACAAAATGTTAAAAAAAGGTAAATTATAATGTATCATTGTTGACAAAAAAATCCGTAAATGCTATACTATTTTATAATAAATCCCAAGGGGAGTAGCTGTTTACGGTAATCAACAATCGTCTGAAATGACTGGTTATCGTACCTGATTAATCGGGAAGCAAGACCTTCGGCAAAAGAAAATTGCTGAAGGTCTTTTTTAGTTTTGTAACTACTGATTGTAATCTTTAGCATATTTCTTAATGGCTAATTTTCCGTCATTTCGTCCCCAAATCCTCGGTAATACACAAAGTATTACCTCCGGTTTTGAAACAAAATGTCATGAAAAATTATCTCATTAATCCATATACTACGATTTTATCAGCAGTTACGGGATTTCTCTATTTGGGTTTTGTGTTAATTTTGTATAAAATTATTGCGAAAGCAAAGAAATAAAAAGAGGTGTTTTTATGAAGCATTATCTTCACGAAGTCGCTGACGTTTTTGCAGAGGTTAAGAGTACCGAACAGGGTCTTACATCTGCTGAAGCACAAAAACGACTTGAAGCAAACGGAAAGAACAAGTTGGCAGAAGCAAAGAAAGTATCAATGCTTTCTCGTTTCGTTGACCAGCTTAAGGACCCGATGATTATCATTTTGCTTGTTGCGGCTGTAATTTCTGCTGTAACAGAAATGATTGAACACGGTGGGTTTGTAACTCCTACTGACTCTATCATCATCCTTGTTGTTGTTCTTATTAACGCAGTTTTAGGTGTTGTTCAGGAAAGCAAGGCTGAAAAAGCCGTTGAAGCATTGCAGAAGATGTCTGCCGCTACAACTAAAACTCTTCGTGACGGTCAGGTTGTAACCGTTAAGAGTGAAGATTTGGTTGTCGGTGACGTTATTCTTCTTGATGCGGGTGACGCTATTCCTGCTGACTGCCGTATTTTTGAGTGTGCAAGTATGAAAATCGAGGAAGCAGCTCTTACAGGTGAGTCTGTTCCTGTTACAAAGCTTGTAAATGCACTTATGGGTAAAAAAGGCGATGACGAGGTTGCTCTCGGTGACCGTAAGAATATGGCATATATGGGCTCAACTCTCGTTTACGGTCGTGGTAAAGCAGTTGTTGTAGCAACAGGTATGGATACTGAAATGGGTAAAATTGCCAACGCTATTACTCTTGCTGAAGAAGGTAAAACTCCACTTGAAATCAAGCTTGAACAGCTTTCAAAGATTCTCACAAAGCTCGTTATCGGTGTTTGTGTAGTTATTTTTGCATACAATATTCTTACTCAGTATATTCTTCCTGATGTTAAGCCTGAGTTCTTCCACGTAGCACTTGATTCATTCATTACTGCTATTGCGTTGGCTGTTGCTGCAATCCCTGAAGGTCTTGTTGCAGTTATGACTATCGTTCTTTCAATCGGCGTTACTAATATGTCAAAAAAGAACGCTATTATCCGTAAAATGACAGCCGTTGAAACACTCGGTTGTACTCAGATTATCTGTTCTGATAAGACAGGTACTCTTACACAGAACGTTATGACAGTTGTTGACCACTTTGCTCCTAATGAACAGCAGTTGGCAACAGCAATGGCTCTTTGTACTAACGCTGAAGTACAGGAAGATGGCAAAAGCACAGGTGAACCTGACGAAGTTGCTCTTATTAACTATGCAGCAACACTCGAACTTCCAAAGTCAAAGCTTGTTGAAGCATATCCAAGAATTGGCGAAGTTCCGTTTGACTCCGGCAGAAAAATGATGTCAACTGTTCATAATAGTGCAAGAGGCGTTATTCAGTTCACAAAGGGTGCGCCTGACGAAATTCTCAAGAAGTGTACTCATCTTGATGTAAATGGTGAAGTCCACGAAATGACAGATGCACTCCGTGCAAAGATTATGGAAGAAAATACAAGAATGGGTAATAAGGCTCTTCGTGTATTTGCGGTTGCATATAAGAGTTATGATGTTGCTCCGGAAAACTTCGATTCAGAATCACTTGAATTTGATATGACATTTATCGGTCTTACAGGTATGATTGACCCTGTTCGTCCTGAAGTTAA